>JAQSXG010000528.1 GCA_029256785.1 Neobacillus sp. | reverse complement strand
TACAGGACGACTCTAGGGTGACATCAAATCTGTAACTACACCCGTAGAAGCTGGTGTGGCGTTATCTTCGGACAGGGGTTCGACTCCCCTCGCCTCCATAAGCCAAATCCACAACCTGATGGTTGTGGATTTTTGCTGTTGTGATGTAGGCCAGATGGTTGTGTTTGGCTCAGCAAGTTGTAAAATAATAAATAAGGAAAAATTCGCAAAGGTGAGAATGGAATGTGGGATGTGTGGGAGGCGCTGATTACTCCTTCAATTGGATTCTCAGGATTTGTTGGGGCAATAATACTTGCAGCCTTTACAACGGTCGCCAAAGTTAAAAATAATCCGTTCAGATTCTTTATTTCTCTTGAAGAAGCACAGTATATGAGTGGTTGGGCTAAGTTGGTTAGAACAATATACCTTTCGATCGTTATTCTCTTGGGTAGTTCTTCATACTCAATATACCTTACATCAATAATGGATTATGAATTTAAGCATGCTTGGCTATATAAAGCTGCGTTATCGTTGATTAGTCCGACATCATTTTTGGTAACATCTGTTGTTTTTATAGTTCTTATTGTGCTTTTGAGCATGAAAGGTATTCAAAAGAAGGTATCCGAGATTTTGTACAGTCCATCGAGCACAAAACGTAGAAGAAGTGTCTTTATTATTGTTATTATGCTTTTTATTTTGGTCTACTGCTTGTTTTTCTTTTTGATATACGGTTTCTTTATAAATGGAATATTGGTATTAGCAAATACCGCTAAAATTGAATATTCGCATTCCTTTCTATTATTCTTCAAGATGGGTCATTTGGATCACTCGGTAATTATGGTAATATTTCCAGTAACTATTCTTTACTTCTTGACTATTTTACCTATAAGAAGAATATCGAGATTTTTGGGTAGATCGGAAGTAATTGTTAACATTGTTTTAAAGTCGGGGATACGTTTTGATAAGATGTATCTTCTGAACTCAAATGTAGATGACGGAGTGTTGATATGTGATTCACTGAATATGTTCGATCAAAATAAATATTTGATACCAAAGGAGAACATTGAATATGTCAGATTTGAAACAACTTATTACAGTTTTGATAGGGAAGTAGTCCCTAAGTATTCCCCAAAATTAGTCATGCCATACGAATTTAATGATGTTGAAAAAGAGTTGTCAAAATCAATAATGAGAATTAGTGTCAGTAAGGAAAAGCAATAATGGCTAAAAATGAGCCAGCCTCTGGGACAAGAGGCTGGCTCATTTTCAGGTTTATACCACATCTTTCTTAATCGCAAACAATTCTTTTTTTGCGACAGTAGCGGCAAAAGCGTCAAAGTCGCTTCCGTCGACCGAAAGGCCCGCCACATCAAGCTTGAACAAGACTTCGACATGCTCGTTGTAGATGATGACTTTCTCCACATAGCTGCCGATGAATTTCTTGATCTCTGGAATGTTGTAGGTGGTTACATAACTCTTGAATTCGGCGAATAACTGGCGCAAGACGTCCTCGGTGATGGCGATACCGGACTCGTCCATCGTTCGCTCTACGATCCTCACTTCGAGCCGGGCCTTCTCTGCCTCCAACTCGGTCATCTTGTTCATGAAAGTAGGATTCGCGAATCCCTGTGAAACGGCAGAGAGAATGTTCTGAATCTGGCGGTCGGCGTCTGCCAGTCTTGCGCGGAGGACTCGGATTTCTTCCTCGCTAGAGGCGTTCGCCGCCTGCTGGTACTCGTTGAGCTGCTTTACGAGAATCGGAATGGCCGCGTCGTTGAAAATGCGCCGCTCCAGCTCGTGCAGGACGAAATCCTCGATGTACTCCCGGCGCAGCTCCTTGTTGCGGCACTCTTTCGTCCGATCCCGGTTGCCGCATCGATAAGTGACATATTTTAGCTTGTTGCGTCCACTGGTTCGCTGGGGTAGTGAGCGATTGGGGACGGCCTGAGGAAACCTCCTTCGGATCGGAAAAGATTTGCTTCCAGGCTTTCAGTGGCTCGACCAGGTATCTGACGAGCGGAAAGTGTGATAAGTGCTCGTGTATCCGCTTCTGACCGCCATGACGACGCATTTTTCTTTTTCGGTTGGTAGGCATTTTGTGATTACTCCGTTTTCAAAGTAAAGTAGCGAAAGTATCGCCTTTTGCGCCTTGATGACGCTTTTGACGATACTTTCGCTTTCGAGGGAGTGCGATGGTTACAGCCAATTATCGAAAAAATCTGCTTTTTGGTTTTCTTCAATATACGTTTTTGACAATGTTGTTCCCATAACGTGGTCGTTAATTACTTTTCCTATCGGTAATACAAAGGACAATTCTCAACTTATTATGTAGGGCTATTTGAGTTGCACGGGCATGGTTGTAGACCAAAGAAAGCAATTGTCCGAAGTTTATAGTTGTCGTCTTTCTCTTTTATCTACTTTGAACGTTCACTCCTATTTTGTTGAAATATCCGGTAATTCATCGAAAAATGCGTATACAGTAGTGGGAGGTTTTGTGTACAATAGGTCTAAAGGTGGAAAATTGAGGAAGATGGGTTGTGGGTAACTTGCCTCGGAGTGCAGATTACACAATACAGGGTTTTATTTATCAGTTTCATAAAACTCTCGTAGAAATTCTAAACGATGATAGTGATTCCATGATTTCTATAGAGGGAATTATTGAAGATATCGAAATTGCGACGGGACGAACGACAACAGCTATTCAATGCAAATACCATGAAGAAGAGCAAAACTTCACATTAAGTAATGTATACAAACCCATACTTCAAATGATGGAACATTGTTATGATAATCCAGATATGAAAATCGAATATAAATTATATGCTCATTTCCCTAATGAAACTGTGGGAAGTAATTTTGAAGTAAATGAGACACACATTCAAACTATTTTTCGATCGCGCGATCAAAGATTCCAACGTACAATTACTAAATTGAATGGTCAAATTGAGATAACCGGTTTTTTAGAACGATTTTCTTTAGAATTTGGTGCTTCTTTACAAGCTCTTATAGAGCGCATTATGAATTTAATGGAAGAAAATGGATTGTCTAAAGATGAGATTGATACATTGTTTTATCCTAATGCCATTCAGAAAATTGCAGAATTGAGTATACTTCATGAAGCGCCACTGAGGGTGATCAGGAAATCTACATTAATATATGACCTACAACAAATTAAAAAGACGGCAATAACAAGGTGGACAAGATCGTTATTAACATTGGATAAGATATTAGTTTCGAGAAGAAAACAACTGAAAGTTAATCTTGATAAGAATTCTAGGTTGCGATATCTGTTCCTATCCGAAGAAACAATTAATAGTTTTAATGATGGAATAGTGAACTTCATATCTGATTTTATAAATAAGTATCACTTTAAGGAGGTACATGATAAGACACCACTGTTTTGCTTGGATTGTTCGCCTGAGGTTTTTAAAGAAATTAGAGTTAGGTTACATAAGAAAAATATTAAATATAACGATGGATTGGTAACTGATGAGTACTTCGACAAAAATAAATTTCAATCTGGTCCTGTGAGAGGTAAAATTGGAAATCAGTTTTTTTCTGATTTTCAAGTTAGGCTATTGAGATTTAATGGTAGTGTTAGTGAAGTATTAAATGAAATAAAGTGTGATGATTTTTTCTTGTTCACTGGAATCACACCTGAACTGGATTTTCAAGATGTAAATATTGAACACATAAATTTGAGCGAATTTAACCAAATAAAATTTGTTATGGGGATGGCTGATATTTATGACTAATG
>JAQSXG010000527.1 GCA_029256785.1 Neobacillus sp. | reverse complement strand
CCCTTGCCACTATTTCCTCGTTAAAGGCCCAAAGCTCTTCAATGGAACCACCGCCGCGTCCTACTATAATAACATCGACTTCTGCCATACTATTTGCACTTTGGATAGCCCTAACGATAGATGGTGCCGCATTATCACCTTGTACTAACGCCGGAAAAACAAGAATATTAACTATTGGATATCGTCTTTTTATTGTCGTTATTATATCCCGAACAGCAGCACCAGTTGGTGAGGTTAGAACAGCAACCGTTTTCGGGTATAAGGGAATATTCTTTTTATTATCTATAGAAAACAAACCTTCAAGTTCAAGCCTTTTTCGTAATTGTTCATAGGCCAAAAACAATTCACCAATGCCATCAGGCTGCATCTCTTTAATATAAATTTGATATTGACCACTTGGTTCGTATACACTAATGTCGCCTTTGACAATTACCTTCATACCATTTTCAGGTGAAAACTTCATCATCCGTGTGTTACCGGCAAACATTACAGCAAGTATTCTTGCTTTATCATCCTTCAGTGTAAAATACATATGTCCACTCGAGTGACGTTTGAAGTTAGAAATTTCACCTCGAACATGTATATCCAGTAAATGTGGATCTGCATCAAATTTACGTTTTATGTATTTGGTTAGTGCAAGCACAGATAAATACTTTTTTTCCTGCATGACGAGCTCCTTTTTAGGATTGCAATGTATTTTTAGCCGATTTCAGGGTATTGTACATAAGCATTGTAATCGTCATCGGACCCACTCCTTTGGGAACAGGTGTAATATAGCCTGCCTTTGCACTCACTTCTTCAAAAACGACGTCACCGCAAAGTTTCCCAGCATCATTCCTATTCATTCCAACATCAATTACGACTGCACCTTCTTTTATATGGTCGGCAGTAATAAAGTTGGCAATCCCTACGGCTGAAACTAGGATATCAGCTTGTGCCGTGTGCTTCTTTAAATCTTTAGTTTTTGAATGACAATAAGTGACCGTAGCGTGTTCGTTCAGAAATAATTGTCCAGCAGGCTTTCCCACAATATTACTTCTACCCACAACAACAACATGCTTACCCGCAATAGATATTCCCATTTCTTCTAAGAGCACCATAATTCCATAAGGGGTACATGGCAAGAAGGCATCTTGTCCGGTCATCATCCTCCCAATATTAATTGGATGGAAACCATCGACATCCTTTAGTGGTGAGATTGATTCAATCACTCGTTTTTCATCAATATGCTTAGGAATAGGAAGTTGGACTAAGATCCCATGTATATTCTGGTCACCATTTAACTCTTCAATTTTAAAAAGTAATTCGGTTTCAGAAATCTCTTGAGGCAATTCAATTAGCACGGAGTGCATACCAAGTTCTTGGCAGGCTTTTTGCTTATTTCTCACGTATGTCCTTGATGCATGGTTATCTCCAACAAGGATTACCGCTAAGCCAGGAGTGACTCCGCTATTTTTTACCTTTTTTACCTCTTCAGCTATCTCAATTCTTTTTTTTGCTGCAATTTCTGTACCATTGATAATTTTTGCCGCCATCAAACTTTCTCCCCTTTTGACAGAGAAGACACAATCCTTTATTAGTTGCCTAGCTGTTCTTTCACCTTTGATAGTACACCGTTAATAAATCGGCTAGATTGGTCATCTCCATATATTTTCGCAATTTCAATTGCTTCATCTAAGATTACATTCTCTGGCACTTCATTGTCATTGAATTTCAATTCAAAAACTGCAATTCTAATCAGGTTTCTATCAACAGTTGCTAAGCGATCGATAGACCATTTCTCAAGGTTTTCCTTGATTAACTGGTCGATTTCTTCCTTTTGTTCGACAACTCCTAAAACAAGTCTTGTTAAATAATCATCTCCTGATTCACCTTCTAATACATGCTCGATGGCAGAAGCAGGATCTGTGTTACTTACATCGATTTGAAATAGAGCCTGTAATGCTCGTTCCCTTGCTGTTCTTCTCTTCATTATACCGTTAACTCCTTTAGAGATAGTAATAAATTTTGTCAAAATTTCATACAACAACTATAAACATGAATGAAGTTTTATACACATAGAAAGATAATAGCACAACTAAAAATGATTCGCACTGTAAGATGCTGTATTTTAATGAAATTGTCGAAGTAACATTATAAAAAGACCAAAGGATCTATTCCTTTGGTCTATCATTTTGCCCCACATTAACAGGCAGTAATCCCCACTACTTGAAGTTATACTATACCTATTACTCTAATTCTTCTTCTGCTTCTTGCTTTTGGTTCTCAAATTGGATTCCAACGACGTGAATATTTACTGCTTCTGCATCCAATGCTGTCATATTGAGTAAAGCTTGACGAATGTTATCTTGGATTTTGCTAGCAACCGCTGGTATAGAAACCCCAAATTTCATCAGGCAATATACATCAACTTTTATCCCTGACTCGGATAATTCTACTTTGACACCCTTACCGTGATTTTTCTTTCCTAACCGTTCTACAACTCCGGTTGCAAAATTACCGCGCATTTGAGAGACTCCCTCGACCTCTGAGGCAGCAATACCAGCAATTACTTCGATTACTTCAGGAGCAATTTCAACTTTTCCCTGTCCGTTGCTTCCTTGTTCCATCTCTAAAACATTAAACTCGCCCATTAAGAACACCTCCAGATATTAACTAGACTTCATCACATCATGTAACTCAAGAAACTTTGTGTTGAAATGCCCTTCAACGAATGTCTCATTCTCAAGTAATTTCAAGTGAAACGGAATCGTTGTATGAACACCTTCAATAACAAATTCACCTAATGCACGTTTCATTCGTGAAATGGCCTCTTCCCTGCTAGCACCATATGTGATAACTTTCGCAATCATGGAATCGTAATAAGGTGGAATCGTATATCCTGGATATGCAGCTGAATCGATACGGACACCAAATCCACCAGGTGGAAGGTACATATTAATCTTTCCTGCAGAAGGCATGAAATTCTTTTCGGGATTTTCAGCATTGATACGGCACTCCATTGCCCATCCAGTAAAAGTGATATCCTTCTGATTTATCATTAGCTTTTCACCAGAAGCTACTCGAATTTGTTCTTTAATCAGATCGATACCTGTGACCATTTCGGTTACAGGGTGCTCCACCTGTATTCTTGTGTTCATTTCCATGAAATAATATTTACGATTGCGGTAGTCATATATAAATTCTACCGTGCCAGCACCAGAATAATCAACTGCTTTTGCTGCTTTTATTGCGGCATTTCCCATTTCTTCACGAGTTTCTCCATCTAATGCCGGCGAAGGAGTTTCCTCCAGCAATTTTTGTAGTCTTCGCTGGATGGTGCAGTCCCTTTCCCCTAAATGGACCGTGTTTCCGTAAGTATCTGCCAGCACTTGAATTTCAACATGGCGGAAATCCTCAATATACTTCTCTATGTATACACCCGGATTACCAAATGCGGTTAAAGCCTCCTGCTGGGTGATATTTATACCCTTAATTAATTCCTGCTCATTTCTTGCGACACGAATCCCTTTACCGCCTCCACCTGCAGTTGCCTTAATGATAACAGGAAATTGGATTTCCTGCACAAGATTGATAGCATCTTGTATATCATTAATGATTCCAGTTGAACCAGGTACAATTGGTACGCCTGCTTCACGCATCGTTTCTCTAGCAATATCCTTTGTACCCATTCGCGTAATAGCTTCAGGGCTTGGACCGACAAATGTTATATTACACTCACGACAAAGTTCAGCAAAGTC
>JAQSXG010000526.1 GCA_029256785.1 Neobacillus sp. | reverse complement strand
AGAAGAAAGACTAATTGCAGCGATTGATAGTGGCAATTTAACGGCTTCGACAACTCCAGAAAAAGCCGATGTGTTCATCATCGCAGTTCCATCACCGATCAACGCAGATAAAACGGCAGATATGAAATATGTTGAAGCGGCAACCAAGTCAATTGTTCCTTACCTTGTAAAAGGGAACCTAGTTATACTTGAATCAACGGTACCTCCTCGGACGGTTGAAGATATCATGCTCCCGATTTTAAGAGAAAGTGGACTTGAAATCGGAACTGAGCTATTGGTGTCCCATTCACCAGAAAGAGTTATTCCAGGCCGTGTTTTTGAAGAACTAGTCAATAATAGTCGGATTGTCGGCGGGATTAATGAAGAGTCCTCTGAAAAAACAAGAGACCTATACCGGGCATTTGTAAAAGGAGAAATTTTCTTAACGGATGCGACCACAGCTGAAATGGTAAAGGTTATCGAAAATACCTATCGTGATGTAAATATTGCTTTTGCTAATGAACTAGCTCGTGTGAGTGAAACGATTGGTGTAAATGTTTGGGATGCTATTAAGCTTGCTAATCATCATCCACGAGTAAACATCCACCTTCCAGGACCAGGTGTTGGCGGTCACTGTATTGCGGTTGATCCATGGTTCCTTGTAGAACTTGATTCTAAAAATGCAAACTTAATACATCTAGCACGTCAAACAAATGATTCGATGCCGCTTTATGTGGCGAACAAGGTGAAGGCCATTTGTGATGAGCATCAAATAGTTAATCCTAAGGTTGCCGTTTTAGGTCTATCGTTTAAAGCCAATATCGATGATATGCGGGAAAGTCCTTCAATCGATGTAATTCATCATTTAGGTGAATTGAATCTTGAGTATACTGCTTTTGATCCACATATCCATGTTCAGAAATTTCCACAGCAATCATTAACGCTTGAAGAAACATTAGACAAGGCAGATATTGTCGTCATTTTGACTGAACATGATGAATTTAAAATTCTTGACCCAAAGCAAACGGCTAATTTAGTTCGTTCAAAAATCATTTTAGATACAAAAAACTGTCTGCCGCGTGAGGCTTGGGCAAAAGCAGGATTTGATGTAAGACTATTAGGAGATTCTAAGCATAGCTAATGACACTTTATGAGCACGCTAACGCTAGTAAAGTCCCAGTACGATTAATGTAAGAATCCTAACGGAATAACAGGTGGTATGATATGAAAGAAAACTTCCTCGGGGTTGATGTTTGTAATTATGATTATGACCAACTAGCCTCGTTATTAATGAAGGATATAGAAAATAAAAAGAAGTCATTTATTGTGGCAATTAATCCAGAAAAGATTATGAAAGCACAGGAGGATAAGGAATTAACAAAGCTCCTGAACCGTGCTGATTATCAAATTCCGGATGGTATCGGAGTTATTTTGGCATCTAAGCTAAAGGGCGGCCAGGTAAAGAGTCGTGTAACAGGAATTGATATGATGCTGAAAATCTGCCAAACGGCAGCTGAACAAGGGAAAAGGATTTTTCTATACGGTGGAAAACCTGGAGTGGCCGATGCGGCCAAGAAGGAACTTGAAAAGCAATTCGCTGGGATACAAATTGTTGGTACCTTACATGGCTATGAAAAAGATGAAAAAGTCATCATTAACACAATTAACCAGCATCAACCGGAGATTATGTTTGTCGCCCTAGGCAGTCCAGCACAAGAATATTGGATTGTTAATCATATGGATAAAGTCACACCCTTTGTATTTCAAGGGGTTGGCGGTTCCTATGATGTTATTTCAGGTAATCTTAAACGGGCGCCAGAGTTTTTCCAATCACTAGGACTCGAATGGTTCTATCGTCTTGTTAAGGAACCATGGCGTTTGAAGCGGCAACTTATTTTACCGAAATTTCTGTTAAAAACATTGAAAAAATAACTTATAGAAGCCTTTCCTCAGCTTATAATTAACGGGGAGAGGCCTTTTATACATAAAGAGGAAGGTGATAGATATGGCTACAATGGTTGACAATTTCATAAAGCATCTGCGTGCAAGCAAATTTTATAGAGTTGCCAAGCAAAATCCCATTTTAATTAAAGTAAAAAGAAAATATGATAAAGTCCAATACGATAAACAAAAGGATAGTGTCCATCTTCACGGATCAACCATTCTAAAACTAATGAAGGAAGGCTTTGCCGAAATTGGCGAGGAATTCTGGCTGGATTATGGTACCTTACTAGGGGCTGTTCGGGAAAAGGACTTTATTGCGCATGATAAGGATCTGGACATTGGCTGTTTTGATTTTGATGATGAAAAAAAGGACAAATTGGTTAACATCTTAGAGAAAAAAGGTGTAAAGCTGTATAAACAATATGAAATGGATGGAAAGATTTTTGAGCAGGCATTTCATTATAACGGCTTACATATTGATGTGTTTTATTATTGGAAACAAAGTGATAATATCGTTTGGTGTTACTTCAGTGAAATTGGTACAAACATGGAATTTGAAAATCGTCCAAACTACCAAATTGCTAAGGGTTATCTAACCTCAAAAGTGACTTCCCATTTTTCCGGGTTAATGGACTATGGATTTAAAGGGGAAACTTATAAAATCCCAGTTAATTATGACGAGTATTTAATTGATAACTACGGAACAACTTACATGCAAATAGATGAAAAATGGGTGGCAGGTGAATCCCCAGATAACATAGAGTTGATTAACAAGGATGTTATTGTTAAGGAATATATTTAAAAGGGCTATCCCTTACCTTTTGATTTGAGGGTTGTTTATGCAAAAATCGTTATTTAAAAATGCGATTTATAAAATTATTTTGAATTTCTTTAATCTAATCGTGCCTGTGATTATTGGGGCGTACGTTTATCGGACATTAGGGTCTCATGCAATTGGAAGCATTAAGTATGGCGAAACGATTTTTAATTACTTTTTTATTTTTGCGGCCTTTGGTGTTTATCAATACGGATTGCGTGAGTTCAGTAGAATAAAAAGTGATATCAAGAAGGCATCCCAACTGTTTACTAATTTATTCATATTTAGCCTTCTAACGAATATAGTTACCCTTATTATATATCTGGCTGTTGCCTATTTCGGTTATGGAGATCATGCTCTTTTCCCTATTTTACTGATATACTCGATAAATATCTTCTTTAACCTTTTTTATGTCGAGTGGGTAAACGAGGCCCTTGAGGAATATGGGTTTATTACACTAAAAACAATGATAATAAAAATGATTTATGTGGCTTTATTACTCTTGTTTGTTAAAAGTTCAGATGACTACCTCCTTTTTGTTGGTTTGTTAGTTCTGACAACTGTGTTAAATAATATTATTAGCTTCATTTATGTAAAAAGAAGAGTGAAATTCGACTTTAGTGACATTCGGTTACGCAGCCATTTAAAGCCTATGTTTCTCGTTGTGATTTTTTCCAATGGAAATATTCTTTACACGCAGCTCGACCGCTTTATGCTCGGTGAATTCGTAAGTGAAACATCCGTTGCCTATTATACAATGGCTCAGCAGATATCGACGATGATTAATGCGATTATGCTTAGTATTATTCAAGTGACGATTCCTAGATTGTCTTATTTAGTGGGCGGCGGTGATAACGAGGAGCAGTACCTTGGGTTGTTGGGTAAAATCACCAAAATCTATATGTCCATCTTATTCCCTGCTGCTATTGGGCTTTATGTGATTTCCGATCTCGGTGTTAAAATTTATGGGGGAGCGGAATTTATAAATGCAGGATCGGTGTTGGC
>JAQSXG010000525.1 GCA_029256785.1 Neobacillus sp. | reverse complement strand
CAATCGCCTTATCAACGATCTGTATCTTTTATTCCTTGTATAAGTTGTTCAACAGCTTTAATTACATTTTCTTTTGAGGTAGCAATATTTATTCTTACATAATTATTGAAGCGTTTTCCGCCAAACCATGCTCCAAAATCTAATGCCAGCTTACACTTTTCTTTAATAAAAATTTCTGTTTCGTCCCCTTTTATATACTTACCTAGATTAATCCAAAGCAAGTAAGTTCCCTCTAAAGGAGATACTTCAGCAAGAGGCAGTTCTTTATGAAGCTTTTCTTGAATATATAGATAATTTTCCTCAATCTGATGTAATACTGCCTCTAACCATGGTCTCCCTTCTTCATAAGCACTTTGTACTGCAATATATCCAAAAGTATTTCCACTTGGAATACGAATACATTGTACAAAATTATCAAAGGCTTTGCGAATTTGAGGATCTGGTATAATAACAAAAGAATTTTTACATGAAGCAAGATTAAAAGTTTTTGTTCCAGCTGTAAGTGTAACAAGCATAGAGTCATAATCTCCTAGAGTAGCTGCTGGAATATGATTATTTTTACCTATTATAATATCTTGATGAATTTCATCTGAAACTACTTTTACAGAATGCTTTTTACAGATACTCAAAAGATTTTTAAGTTCATCTTTTTTCCAAACCCTGCCTACAGGATTGTGTGGTGAACAAAGAATAAATAACTTTACATTATTTTCTATGATTTTACTCTCAAAGTCTTTAAAATCAATAGTATACTTTCCTTCTTCATTAATTAAATCGCTTTCTATTAGATTTCTGCCATTATTTTTCACAGCATCTAAAAAGGGGTAATATACAGGTGTCAAAACAATAATGGAATCATTTTTTTCTGTTAGTAACTGTATAAACCAGTTAATTGCAGGTACAACACCTGGAGAATATCGAATCCATTCCTTTTTCACTTTGTAGTTGTGATAAGTTTCTTCCCAATTTATAAATGCTTGTTTATATCCTTCAGATTCTTTGTAGTATCCCAAAACACCAAGCTCTAAATACTCTTTAAGTCTCTCTATGACGCAGTCAGCTACTTTGAAATCCATGTCTGCAACCCATAAAGGCATTAAATCTTCAGCTCCAAACATAGATTCTAACCCATCCCACTTTGTACTATCTGTTTGTTTTCTTTCAACATACTTTAACAAGTTACAACACTTCCTATATCATTTTTCATTAAAAGGCCAGCAGCTGCATTTGCAAGTACAGCTGCAGCAGATCCTAATATACTTTCATCAATACAAAAGTCGCAACTATGCAGACTAAAGGTTCCTACCTTATCTTTAGGTGCACAGCCCACAAAAAAATAAACTGATTTTACTCTCTTAGAATAATGATAAAAATCTTCTCCACCTAGATTGCTTTCCTCTAACATCTCTACATTTTTCTTTCCTACAATTTCTTCTGCGGAATGTTTAAAAATGCTACTGCAAAGTTTATCGTTAACCACAGGCTCCACTCCAGATTGGAATTCCACAATTGCCTCAGCACCATTGGCTTTTGCAATATTGTATGAAATTTCTTTTACCCACTGAACCATAGACTCCATTCCATCCATCGTAGCATGTCTTAATGTTCCTCTTAATACACATTCATTTGGAATGATATTGCCCTTGTCCATATGCCCTCCATGAATAGATCCAATTGTTAACACTGCTGCATCACTTGGCTTCACTTTTCTAGAAATAATTTGTTGCAAGTTCATATAAATCTGATTTGCAACAGCAATAGGATCAACACAATCCTGGGGCCAGGAACCATGTCCACCTTTTCCAATTACCTTAATAAATAAAGGCTTTGCAGCTGAAAATGCGTTTTTTCTAGGAATAATTATTTTGCCAGTATCATATTGTGGAAAGGCGTGTGGCCCTAAGGCAATATGGACTTTTGGATTTTCAAGCACCTGTTCTTCAACCATTTTTCTGGCACCAGCTGCGGTTTCTTCAGCTGGCTGAAAAACAAATTTTACAGTACCAGAAAACTCATCCTGTAATTTACTTAAGATCATTGCTGCTCCTAAGGTCCAAGTAATATGTGCATCATGACCACAGGCATGCATTTTTCCTTTTCTCTTTGAGCAATAGGGCAATTCATTATTTTCTTCGATAGGAAGAGCATCCATATCTGCTCTTATCATCAAGCATCGGTCACTTTTACCTTTCTTCCCCCTCAAAACGCCTACAATACCTGTACCACCAGCATAACCAGTTGAAATTTCCATACCCTTCATTTTTTTTAATTGTTTCAGGATAATTTCTGAAGTACGGTATTCTTCGAAGGCTAGTTCTGGAACCTCATGAAGATTTCTTCGAATTGCAATTAATGAATCTTCTATCTCTTTTGCAGTATCTTTTATTTTATTATTCATAATCCCATTTACCTCACAAAAGCATGTCAAGTTATTCAAATGTGCAATAGAACTTGTACTAATTAATTTGAAATTTTAGCGTCCTTTGGCTTTTCACTGAAGTCTTGACCATACCACTTTTGGTATATTTTTGACAATGTACCATCCTTCTTCATGTCTTGTATAGCTTTTGTAACAATTTTATTTAATTGTTCTTCATCTCCATTGCCCTTTACAAATGGATATGCCTTTGCGCCAACTGTAACATCTTCTTCAACCATTCTTGCATCAAGAATACCGTTTTTAATTTTATATGCTGTTTCAGCTGCTGAGAAAAGCATAACATCAACTTTTCCTTGCTTAAAAGCTTGAGTTAACAACTCAGAACTATCATATGTAACTAATTTAATATCAATTCCTTGTTCTTTAGCAATTTGTTTAAATAAGTTTCCGCCATTTGAACCAGATGTAAAACCACAAGTCATACCAGCAACATCTTTCAATTTTTTAATATCAGTTCTATTGGAATGTACAACTAGTTTTTCTGGAATATATGCATATGGCTCTGAAAAGTCATACTTTTTCTGTCTATTAGCATTAACTGTAATAGTGTTTCCAACTGTATTAGCCTTACCTGAATCCAAATATCCAAATAAAGTATCAAAATCACCAGTTATAAATTCAACTTTAAGACCAGTTTTCTGAGAAATAGCATTCCAAATATCTACCTCGTGTCCTTTATGTGTTCCATTTTCCACATAGGAATTAGGTACTGAAGATGATCCAGATGCTACAATAATTTTTGTAGGTGCCTTAGTTTCCGCTTTCTTTTGTGAATCAGTGTTTTTACTTCCGCATGCAGTCATGCCAACAGCCATGGAAATAAGTAGTACAAGTGAAAGTGCTTTTTTAATATTTTTCATTTGTTTCCTCCTAAGTTTAATATGATTTATATAAATTTAAAATTTATATCTTAACAGAATTTTTGAATCCTTTTTTCCAATAGTCTTTGACCTCTTTCTATAAAAATAACAATTACCAAGTAGATTAATGTTACACATAAATAGGCTTCAAAGAAACGAATACTTAATGCAGCTTCCATCTTAGCTTTTGCCATTATATCTGCAAGTCCTACTGTAAAGCCCAATGCAGAGCCTTTAATAATGCCGATAAACTGGTTTCCAATAGACGGTAATGCTACAACAAATGCCTGTGGTAATACAACACGGATCATTGTTTGATTCCTTGTCATTCCCATTGAATAACAGGCTTCAAGTTGCCCTGCATCCACAGATTCTAAGGCTGCTCTTAAGGTTTCCGCCATGAAAGAAGCTGTATTTAATGTAAGAGCGATTACTGTTGCTTGAAATGCT
>JAQSXG010000524.1 GCA_029256785.1 Neobacillus sp. | reverse complement strand
GAAAGGATTGGTAAAAAACTATATATTACCGAGGCTGGTAAGTATCTAATTGACCCTTCAGAAAAAATTCTCGAAATTTATGGTGAAACGGTTACCAATATGAATTGCTTTTCAGAAGTTCAGTATACGAGAATTGGAATATCATCTAACTACATCAATTCTTTGCTTTCTCCCGCATTATTACAATTACAAACAAGTGGTAATGCAGGAAAAATTAACGTAGAGATTTGCTTAAATTCAAGCAGTGTGCTCAATGGACTTAATAATAATCAATATGATATCGGTATTGTGCATGACTTTATTTCTGAGAAATATCTAAATACAGTTATGATTCATTCGGAAGAACTTGTTTGGGTTGGACATAAAAAACTGATGAAAGATAAGGAGTGTCCACAAATTGATGAGTATCCAGTGATTAATTTTCGACAAGGGTGTACCTTCCGTATTTTGTGTGATGAATTGCTGCAAAAACGTGGACTGAATTCGACTTTTGAATATAGCGATTTTGATTCTGTAAAAAATGCGATGAGGGAGGGATTGGGCATTGCCCTGCTCCCACGAAGTGTGGTAGAGAATCTCAATAAAGAAATTAATACATTTCATGTATTTAACGAATTGAGTCAATTGGAAATCACGCTGTTTGCGATTACTCGTAAAGATAAAAATCTTTCAACCACAGTACACACTCTGGTGAAAAGGCTTCAAGAAAATTAGTTTATCCATATAGGCTTTTTTTATATCATTCATAATCCTTTTCGATTTCAAAGAAACGTCGCTCTTCAGTATAATAAGAGTAAGATTAACTGGGAGGGGAATACGTTGCAAACAACTGCTTTGGAAATACAAAATGACATAATAAGAACATTAGATACATTCGATAATCTATTATATGGGTTCGCTTATATAGGTGATATTGCTTCCTGTAAATTTAAGAATACCCCATATGCAATAACAATTGGGCTACCTCTTTCGCCAACCATAGTTGATGATATTATATCTGGACCGAATCAAGTTTATTATGATGAATACCTTAGTGTAAATGATAGACTTGATTTGATAACACAGCAGTTAAAAAATGAAATAGATAAGCTGGGATACCTTGCTTATAGCATACCTTCTTCAAAGAGAACTGATTTTGTCAATATTACAGGTGAATTTCCTCATAAAGCGGCTGCCGTAAGGGGCGGGTTAGGATGGATTGGCAAAAGCTCTCTTTTAATAACGAGGAAATATGGTCCAAGGATTAGGATTTCTACAGTATTAACGGATATACCATTTCAGACGAATGGTTTAGTTGGAACAAATTATTGTGGTACATGTAAAAAATGCGTCGGGGCATGCCCTGCGGGCGCAATTGTCGGCAATATCTGGGATGAAAGTTTACCAAGGGAAAAATTGATTGATGTTAGAAAATGTGACTTATGGAAAATAAACAACTACTCTCAATTCCATGGACATGTTTGTGGGATTTGTGTTGCTGTTTGCCCACATGGAAATAAAAAGGTCTAAATGCGTGCTAAGCAATAGGACTTATATCTCGAACAGTAGGGTTTAAGTCCCAAAAAAAGCTTGACTTATGTAGTTTTTAGTATTATTATGATGAAAGTAAGTAAATATTTGGCAAACCTGTCGAAAGATGGGGACGCAAAGCTATGGGTCTAAGGACGGAGGTCTATGATTGCCAGGTTGCCGTTTTGGTCTAATTAAAAGTAAACGGTCAGGGTATATCTCTGATCGTTTACTTTTATACGTATATGGAGCTGTAAAGAATCATGGAAAGAAGTAAAGCAGAGTATGATGATTAGGTGCCATAGCAGGTGTAGATAATACTAGTTTAGGAAGAGGACTTTTAGGAAGTATCGGAGGTGAAAAAAGTTATAATGTTCATTTGTATGTATATCATCACGGTTATTCTTTTTATTAGCAGTCTATTCATATTAAGTTTGCCCGAGATATATATTGTGGGTGCAATTGTGTTATTTGTCTTCCTGCCATTTACGTTTAGAAAAAGAACACATTCAGAAGATGCATATCTTTTTGTAACTGTTAACCCAGTTAGAGTAGTTCCAGCTATGATTAAAGAATCAAATAAAAATTGGAGAAGAATGTAACCGTAGGATCATAGATCATGAACGGCCCCTAGCCTAGAGAGTGCTGAGGAGCCGTTTAATTTTTCCTCCTAAGAAACAGTAGATCATATGCCTTCTCCATCCAGTCCTGAAAGAGAGCAAGTATTCTTTTGTGTTTTCAGAGGAGGCCCCAGCTTTTTCGGTGTAGGGTTTCTAGTAATTAGGAATACAGATGCTAATATGATGAGCGCTGCTACTGCATCTTTGGAGGTTAATTGTTCATTGGCAAATGCCCAACCTAAAAAGACGGCAACTATTGGATTGACATAAGCATAAGTAGAAGCAATAGCTGGCTCGGCTGCTTTAAGAACCCAGATATAGGCACTAAAGCCAATAATCGATCCGATAAAAATTAAGTATGCTAACGACAAGAAAGAACGAGTTGATATATGTTCGATGCTCAATTGACCTAATTCGCCCAGTGAAATTCCTACGATTAGGCATAGCATTCCACCCATTATATTCTGGATTGCTATGGACATGAGCGCAGAGTTGGGCAATTGTGCTTTTCGTGAATATAAGGAGCCTACCGCCCATGATAGAGAAGCGAATGTTAATACCAGATATCCATAGATTTGTGAGGAATCATAACTGGAAAACTGAAACGAATTGCTGACTAATAGTATCTGACCTAAGAATCCCAACAGCAATCCAAGCAGCACATAGACATTGGGTTTCGAATTTCCTTGCCATAGCCAAGCCAATAAGGTCATCCATAAAGGAACAGTAGCAATGATCAATGCTGCAATACCAGAAGAAACGGTTTGTTCTGCCCAAACTACCAAAGAATTACCACCTAAGAGCATTAACCCGCCAATAATGGCAGCGCTTTTCCAATGAGGTTTCTCTGGCGTCTTGGTTCCTTTGTAAACTTCCCATAAATATAAGATCCCTCCAGCGATTACAAAACGAATGCCTGCCAACAAAAACGGGGGGAGGGTTTCCACTGCGAATTTCATCGCTAAATACGTGCCGCCCCAGGGGAAATAAACTGCTAATAATGCAAGTAGAATCGGATAAGAAATGCGATTTGAGGAATTCATTTTTAAAACCTCCATTTTCAATAGTATTTGAATTAAAATGTTAGTTGTGCAGTTTCTTTCAATGTATTAAGAACAATGATTGTCTTCGTTGAGATGGACTCTCCCCGAACCTTTTCTTTTAATAACAGACTTAAAGATTCTGTATTCCGAGTCCGAATTTTAATCAGGTAGCAATCATCACCAGCAACATTATGGACTTCCTGGACACCTGGAATATCAACTAATAAGCTTTCTATATCTTTATCTCCTGCTACTTTAATTAAGACAAAAGCAAGCATATCCAATCCAAGTGCGTGATGATTGAGCCTAGCTTCATAGCCTGTTAAAATTCCTTGTTCCTCTAGCTTGCGAACACGAGATAAAGTAACAGAAGGAGCAAGTTTTATTTCGCGGGCTATATTTGCATTCGACATTCTTGCGTTACTTTGCAGTAAATAAAGAATTTTTTTATCAATAAGATCCACTGATAATCACCTCAAAATAATTATAATTTTATCGGCAGCCTGATGTAAAGATTGTAATTCTATTATTAAGGATATATTTAGAATATTATTCTGAATATATCCTTAATAATAGAAT
>JAQSXG010000523.1 GCA_029256785.1 Neobacillus sp. | reverse complement strand
ACCACTGCATAAAACAATGCATCCTTATCCTTGAAATAATTATAGACATTACTTTTTGATGTCTTGGCATTTGCTGTTATGGTTCTTACTGAAGCTTTTTCAAAACCATTTTTTAAGAATTCCTCTTTTGCAGCAGAAAGAATATTTTGCTTAATCTCTTCTTTTGGTATTTGCATTCTTCACACTCCTGTATCAATAAAGTACATCGTTCTTTTAAGTACAGTGTACTCTATTAAATTCAGTTTGTCAAGTCTCATTAGAATTAGCCAGCTCTGAAAGGTAAACTTCTTTATATTTCACTGATTTCACTCAAAACAGTGATTGTGGATATCTATCGCCTGTTTTATGAATTTTCAGATAAATTATCCACATCGTATAGCTAGACTCCTTTTCTGACCTAAAATTTCTGTGGATATTTATTCTTTTTGAAATTTACTCTTTTCAGATATCACTTCCTTTGTTATAATGTTCCTATCAAGAAATGCTTAGTGATGTGCGTTTCTCTGTATAGGATATATCTTCTCTTGTTAGTTGCCGTCCAAAGCTTGCTAACAAATCGGAAGATATATTTTTTATTGTCCTTTTTATTTCTCTTAATCCTTTTATTCCATTTTCATATAGCTGTAACAGCACATCCGCTATCTGTGTTAGCAGATAATGGTTCTTCGCTTAAAAATATGAAGGAGAAATTAAAAAATCATTTACATATCATTGTCTTAAGAGACGCAGCAGTGCATTGATCCCATATCAGCCAAACCTTACATGCAAGTAATTCTTTTAAGTTGCTATTTCTATTATGAGAGCAACGTTCAGATATTGCTATTGGGAAATTTGTTTTAATTGCTGTTCTCACTATAGAATTTGAGGGCTTCCCCTATAAATTTTGTCGCACCCTTACCGTACTTTTTATCATAGACTTTTGTGTACGCGGGTTTTGTTAGATACAAGTCTGCCATCAGCCCCCAGTAGTTTTCACCCATATCCATCTTGACAATTTCACTATGATCCTTGACCATGCCATCCATTTCTTTTACGATCTCCTGAATGTCTGTTGAAGAAGGATTTTTACTTAAATCAGATGTTAAGCGTTCCATTAATTGATTCGTTTGAGCCAAATAAACATCGGCATTCTCCTTGACTGTCTGAAACCCTTCCATAATTGACGGCAGCTTATTGAGGTTATTTTTCATAGCTTCGGTGTATTTTTCGATACTGCCAAACTCCTTAATTGCCATTTTAGCAATCTCAAGCTCTTTTGATTTCATGGTTTCAAGGTTTTTATCGAATTCCTCCACGCTGCCATAATACTTGACAACTTCATCTGCATGTTCCTTCTTAAATGTTTCCAGTGCATTAAAATATTCACTCATATCAAATTCTTTAAAACTCATTGTGCTACCGCCTTTCAATTTTCTCTCTATAAGTGCAATTAGTTCGTTCAGTCGGTCTCGTTTTAGCGAAAGCAACTCTTTTTGTTCATGGAGCGCCTGTACCTTGTCGTACTGTGGACTTTCCAACATTTCTTTCATGTTTTTCAATGGAACGTCCAACTCTTTGAAAAAAAGGATTTGCTGCAAAGTTTCAAGGGATTCATCGCCGTATAGTCTATAGCCCGCTTCTGTTATCGAGCTCGGCTTTAGCAAGCCAATTTTATCGTAATAGTGTAGCATACGAATACTGATACCCGTTAAATCCGAGACCTGTTTAATTGTTTTCATATCTAAACTTCACCTCCTGTCCGTCTGGTTTTATATTACACTATGACACAATGTCAGGGTCAATACTTTTTTGAATTTTAATTTTGAATTTTAATAAGGTCTGCACGTTTAGGTTGTAATAAATTGGGAAGCTGATCTGCTGCATCGGCTTCTATTTCCTGTTTTCGTCGTCTATAACAACCATGTCGGGTATTCACGAAGTGCCCATACACATCGGTAGGTATTGCCGCAGATAAAGTGATCGGTATTAAATTTGATTCCCGAGGGGGCTATCATGTCCAGAAATTCCTGGACTCTGGTATCCTCCTTCGGCAAGGATTGAGATTTTGTTCTTCTTGCCATCGCTTTCTTCGTTTCTGTTTTTGAATATGGGTATAGGAAAAGCCACCACATTGGGTGACGGCTTAAAGACAAATTGCTTCACTTTGATAGAGAGGTAAGGTATAATTAGCTTCAGAATTAGAACTGTGTTCAAATACAGATTATTTAATGCTTAGGAGACTTCATGCAATTAAGAAAATACAAATCAGAGGACTGCGCTGCATTGGCAGAGCTTTTTTTTAATACCGTACATGCCGTAAACGCAAAAGATTATACAACAGCTCAGCTAAAAGCCTGGGCAACAGGGACGGTAGACCTAAATACTTGGAATCAATCTTTTTTGGAACACAATACGGTTATTGCAGAAATAAATGGCACGATTACAGGGTTCGGTGATATGGACGATGAGGGCTATCTTGATAGACTTTATGTTCACAAGGACTACCAAAACATAGGTATTGCAACAGCTATTGTAAATGAATTGGAACAGCAGGCTATCCTTTCCGGTGTTTTTCTTTTTACAACCCATGCTTCCATTACTGCTAAACCCTTTTTTGAAAAGCGTGGCTATCGTACACTCAAAGAGAATACAGTAATTCGTAATGATACTAAATTAACTAATTTCATAATGGAAAAGAACTGTGCAAATGGCTATGATTGGCAGTTAAATAATTAAGGTGGTGAATGTTATGAGTAAAGAAATTGAAATACAGGGCTGTGTAGAAATTCCTGAAAACCTATCGTTTGACGAGTTTTATAATAAATTCATTGCCTTTGTAGAAGCAAATAATTGGTCATTCGGCGGTGGAATGAACGAAATCGTTGACGGATTCTACATCAATCCCGATGGAACAAAAGGAAAGCACGTTTTAGATCAATCTGAGGAAAATAATTTATGACTCATTACAAATCATGGGTAGGACTTAAAAAGCAATTAAATGAGACTCTCTGTGACACATTAATAAACAGGGTAACATACTTTCTCACTCGGTATCATGATGTGCATAACTCCTATGGAAGAGCAGCCATCCTGCTTGATGGCAAAGAGATGGTCTGTTTTTCATGGATAGAAATGTATTATCAGGAGAGAGATATTACACCCTTATACAATGAAATGCCAGGTTCTCCTTATGAAGAACTGGTCAAAAAAATGAAGTCTAAATGGGATGCCAACTGCACTTACTGTGAAATAGATTTTTTAGAGGCGGTTCTTCAATTTCGTAATATGCCGATTCAAGAAGCTCTAGAATCCGCAAACTATATCATAAAAGTATTGGCAATTATGGACAGACGTGTCGGCAAAAGGACACTATCAAGAATACTTGAAGAAGCAGCATATAACGATTTTCCAGCCTGGGTGCGCCAGTTTTACGAATTGCGTTTATCCCAAATAGATTAAATTAATATGCCAAGCGGAAAACCGGGAAAAATCTTGGCTTTCCGCCTTTTTCACTCGTTCAGGATAACCCATCTCTCACCATCGAAGTCCTCGAACTTTTCAGTGGTAACATTCTGCTCAAAATACACTGCCAATAGTCTCTTTATATCCTCTTTGTCAGCCCGCTTTGCAATAAAGCCCTGTTCCCGCAAGGTTTTCTCTATGCGGCTTAAATAAGGGAAAACCTCGCTTTCCTTTTCGTTACGAAGCCGTATGATGACGAGAAATTCCCTCGCCGTTGCCATCTGTACCTGAATACGGTCAAGGTGTACCAGATCCTGCTCCA
>JAQSXG010000522.1 GCA_029256785.1 Neobacillus sp. | reverse complement strand
AGTCGTTTCTTTATATTATTATGATGAATTGACTTTGAAAGAAATAAGCTTGATTTTGAAGTTGTCTGAAGCAAGAATTTCACAATTACACACAAAGGCGATTTTTCGTATGCGTGGATACTTGTCTAGAATTAAATCTAGTTTAATATAAAAAGTAGTATTTTTGATGCAATAATATTACTATAGAAACGAATGTATTGTTTAGTTTGCATCAATATAAGAAAATAAATAAAAATTTGTTTTTCTATATTGATGCAAATAACTGGTTCGTAATATAGTTTCGGGGGAGGTATTTTACATGGATGATAAAAATACAGAGTTTGAATGTTCCGAAACGGGAAGTGAAGGAAAAGGCTATCTATTAAAATTTACGAAAGAGGGGGTTTTCTTTTCTGTTTTTCCAAATGATGATGAAACAAGCTTGTTTGAGTTAACTGATATTACCAGAATCTTAGATGAGCATGGCGTTAACGATTATAGTATTGAAGTACTTACGAAAGCAGTTCGTGACAAAGATGGGATCGAAGTTAAAATAAGCAATGATTTACCACCAGAGGAGAAGACAGACCCTATTGATCCAGAAATAAAAATTTATCCAAGTAAAGATAAAATGGAAGCGGTAGTAAATATTACTGTTTTAGATAAAGCGGTAAAGCCTACTTTTAATATGGTTATGGACAAGCTTAATGAAAAAGGTATTGTCTTTGGTATTGACGAAGAAGCAATAAAAAAAGCAGTAAAAAATGCAATTGAATCAGATTCGTGTGAAATGCTAGTCGCTCAAGGTACTAGACCTACAAATGGTACAGATGCGAAGCTATTAAAATTTGTTGATAATGATGTTAAAGGAAAGCCAGCCGATTTAGAACACGGTAAAGTTGATTTCAAAAATTTAAACTTATTTACAATTGTAAATAAAGACCAAGTTTTAGCAGAACGTGTGCCACACACCCAAGGGATTCCTGGAATGAATATATTTGGAGATACTGTTGCAGCAAAGCCTGGTAAATCATTGATGATTGCAGCTGGTAAAAATACGCAAATCGTTGATGAACATAAAGTTATTTCTTTGATTGATGGACAATTTACATTGACAGGAAATAAAATGACGGTTATGCCTACGATTGAGATCAAAGGTGATGTAGACTTGTCAACAGGCAACATCACTTTTAATGGCAGTGTTATTATTCGTGGTAGCGTGCAAATGGGGTTTGAGGTAAAAGCGGAAGGCGATGTTGAAATTTATGGCAGTATCAGCGGTGGTACTGTGGAAGGAAAAAATATCACTGTAAAAGCGGGAATTCAAGGAATGCAACGGGGCATTATTAAAGCAAAAGAAGATGTGAAAGCCAGTTTTGCTGAAAATGCCAAGGTTGTTGCTGGTCGAGATATTATGATTAGTGAAGCAGTTTTACATTGTAATCTTAGCGCCGGTAAGAAAATTGTTGTTCAAGGGAAAAGAGGTATGATTGCTGGTGGAATAGCGGTTGCTGGGGAAGAAATTCTTGTCAAAGTTGCAGGCAATCAAATGGATACGATTACGAAGCTTGAAGTGGGGATTAATCCAATGCTGCGTGAGGAATATAGTACAACCAAAAAAGCTCTTAAAAAGGCAGAGGAAGACTTAGATCAGGCGAAAAAAGCCTTGAATGTATTAAAAGCCGTAAATTCGAATGACCTTCCGTTAGCGAAGAAGGAATTGTTGCTTCGTTTAACAAAATCGCAATTTCCACTTGCTGGTGAAGTGAAAAAGTTTAAAGATAGAATAGCAGCAATTGAAGCTGAATTTGATAATTTAAAATCGGGTAAAATTAAAGTGGCTGATATTACGTATTCAGGAGTTAAAATTATTGTTAGGTCTGTTGTTAAACAGATAAAAACGACAACACAACATTGTACTTTCTCTGAAGAAAATGGTGAAGTTAAGATTGGTGAGTATTAGTTTTATGCATGAGTGTCTAATTACTTATAGGTTGGTGAGATAGATGAATATTAGTCCATTAGATATGCAAGTAATTATTCCAAAGTCTACGGAAGTTGCTAAATCTCAGCAGGTAAGGGATCATCAAAGTGTGGTTCAACAGGAACATGGTGCTGCGCAAGTTCAACAACAAGCGGATGTTAAACTAACACAAGTACAAACTACAGAAAAGTCTCAAGGTGAAAAAATTAAAAACAAACAAAATAAAGAGCATAGTAAAAGAGAAGCTAGTCAAAATGGTAGTCACCATGAAGAAGAAACTGACGAAGAAGTTCCTATGGCTGTCGATAGTATTCGCGGAAGACATGTTGATATTAAAATGTGATAGGTGTTTTTGTCATGGTAGAGGTGTTTTATGGTTGCGGCAATGATAGGCTTTTTTTTCATACTCATCGTGATGGTGGTTGTGATTATTAGAAGGCAGCTTGAAAAAAATAAATTATCAGCGAATAGTTTCGATCAATCTGCGACAAGATTGCAGTTACAGTTAGAAGAAGCGGCAGATGTTATCATAGCTCGCATGGAAAATCATGTAAATCATTTGGAGTTTTTAATTGAAGAAGCAGATAACAAGATTGTTGAATTAGATCATCGCATTAAAACGATAGAAGAACTTTCTCAAAAGCAACTTGTTTTCGAAAAACAGGTAGCGGTTCATCATATTAATGATATGAATCCAGTAACAAATCAGGCAGAAACGATTGAAAAAGCTGTTGAATATGAAGTAGAAGTAACAAAACCGATGCGACCTAAATTTGTTCTAAAAGATTCGGCGCTTAATACAGCAGTATTTGATATGCTTGATAAAGGTTGTTCTTTGGATCAAATCACAAAGGAAACCGGAATTGGCAAGGGCGCAATTAAATTAATAAAGCAAATGTATAAAAATAAAAAATTAGATAAATTATAACTTAGTAGAAAAATATTCTTGTTATATCAATTTAAATATGATATAATTTACAACGGTGTAAAAAACGCACGCATTTTAATTTTGTACTGTGCCGATTCGGTGAAAACAAAAGATGAGGAATGCGGAGGAAAAAAAAACAGGAGGTGCACCAAATGGCAGTTATTTCCATGAAACAATTATTAGAAGCTGGTGTTCATTTTGGACATCAAACAAGAAGATGGAATCCTAAAATGGCTACTTACATCTTCACAGAACGTAACGGTATCTATATTATCGATTTACAAAAAACAGTGAAAAAAGTAGATGAAGCATACAACTTCCTTCGTGATGTTGCAGCACAAGGTGAAACTATTCTTTTCGTTGGTACTAAGAAACAAGCACAAGAAGCGGTAAAAGATGAAGCTATTAAATCTGACATGTACTATGTAAATGAAAGATGGCTAGGCGGCATGCTTACGAACTTCCAAACAATTCAAAAACGAATTAATCGTTTAAAAGAATTAGAAGCAATGGAAGAAAATGGAACTTTTGATGTGTTAACTAAAAAAGAAGTTCTTGCACTTCGCCATGAAATGGAAAGATTACAAAAATTCTTAGGCGGTATCAAAACTATGACAAAGCTTCCAGGCGCTTTATTCATTGTTGATCCTCGTAAAGAAAGAATTGCTGTAGCTGAAGCTAAAAAACTTGGTATTCCAATCGTTGGTATTGTTGATACTAACTGTGATCCAGATGAAATTGATTATGTTATCCCAGCGAATGATGATGCAATTCGTGCTGTAAAACTTCTTACTGCAAGAATGGCTGATGCTGTGATTGAAGGTCGTCAAGGCGAAGCTACTGAAGAAGAAGAAGAAAATATATAAATACTTAA
>JAQSXG010000521.1 GCA_029256785.1 Neobacillus sp. | reverse complement strand
GCTAAGCTGCTAATGGACAAATTTTTGCCGAACCGAGACGTTGAGTTCTAATAGCAATCTATAACTGGGGGGCAGACAATGAAAGAAAAACGGACAATCATAGACGTCTTTTGGCGTTTGTTTCTATACTTCTGGGGGCTAACAATCCTTTTCCCACTAGTTTGGGTATTCTATGAATCGTTAAAAACAAACCCGGAATTTTTTCAAGACCTGTGGAGTCTTCCAAAAAGTGCGCAATGGACCAATTATGTGACGGCCTGGACTGAATATGGCTTTGGAAGATCTTTGTTAAACACGCTTTATTACGTTGGTGGAACTCTTGTGATCAGTCTGTTTTTTACTACCCTGAATGCCTATGCGCTAACTAGGATGCAATTCAAGGGGAGAAACGTAATTTGGGGATTAATCATGCTTTCCTTATTCCTACCGGGAATTAATGCCCTTGTTCCGCAGTATGTCATCATGAGAGAGCTGCACTTGACCAACAGCTTAACGGGCTTAATCCTGCTATCCGCTTTGGGAGAAAGCGTTTTTTATTTGATGCTGCTTGGGGGCTTTATGAAATCCTTGCCTAAGGACTTGGAGGAAAGTGCGAATATGGATGGAGCTTCCATCTTCCAAGTGTTCTGGCGGATTATCATCCCGCTCTCTACACCAGGTATTGTAACGGTTGCCATCTTTAAATTTCTTGGATACTATAACAATTTTATGGGACCTTTTATTTACTTAAGTGATCCAGATAAATATACAATAGCAGTGCAGATGTATCAGGCTAACAAAATGATGGAATACACCACAGACTGGGTAACTTTGTTCGCCGGTGTTTCTATAGCGATGGTTCCTTCGGTTATCGTATTTATTTTCTTCCAGAAAATGATTATGCAGGGAGCAACATTTGGTGCTGTAAAAGGATAAGAGCCAATCCGGAAGGGGTCAGCGTGAAATGATATTGAATCAAAGCACAAGTAATAAATGGCTGAAATCTATCAACCAGCAGACGGTGCTTCGCCTTATTTATTCCGAAGGACCGATCTCCCGTGTTCAATTGGCTGATAAAACAGGATTGACGCAGCAGACGATTACGAATATTGTAAACCGTTTGCTCCAAGAGGATATTTTACAGGAGAACGTGCCTTTGGAGAACGGCGTAGGGCGAAAGCCAGTACCACTTGAAGTCAAAAGCGGGAGCCTTTATGCTATTGGGATTGAAGTAGCGGTGAAATATGTTCGCGGAACATTGGTCGATTTTCAGAAGAAGCCTCACGCTGAATCTGTTGAAATGCTGCCCTTGACCCGAGACGAGGGACTTACTGTGCAATGTATAAAGAAAGTTATCAACGAGCTGTTGAGTTACGTACCTAATATGAGCCAGCTGAAAGGGATCGGCTGCAGTATCCAGGGATTAGTCGATTCTTCTACAGGTATTGTTCTACACTCTCCAGGACTGCAATGGATCCAAGTCCCTTTGGCAGAAAAACTCGAGGGGCATTACAACCTGCCGGTTTATTTAGAGAACGATGCTAATTTGCTTGCCGTGGTTGAAAATTTGAATGGCAGCTTGGCGGCCTCAACACATAGCTTGACCTTCAAGTTTGATCATGGTGTAGGTGGAGCTCATATCATGAACAACAAGCTGAACACTGGGGCCAATCATGTAGCAGGGGAATTGGGCCACATTAAAGCGTTCTACGGAGATGAAGCCAAGCCGTGCCATTGCGGCTCGAGTGGCTGTCTGACCACACTTGCCTCCTATAGCGGAATAAAACGAAATTTGGGTTGTTCCGTGGAGGAATTAATGCTGCGTTTGCAGAATAATGACCCTCTCGCGGTAGAGTGGTCAGAAAAGGTGGAGATGGCTTTAAGTATGACGGTTAGCAATGTCATCACATTCCTGAATCCAGATCATGTGCTGTTCACAGGCAAGCTGATTGATCAACTTGGAACTGAGATTAGGGCACGATTGAGACAACGCATTATGGAGAATATTCCGGAAACGTGTCGTGGCGTTAAGCTTGTTGTTTTGGAGCAAACCCCAAATGATTCGATCCTCGCGGCTGGACTCGTCATGAACCAATTTTTTGATGTACCGTCTGTATAGCAGTTGATTCGCTCGAAAACCCTCCTCCGAGGACAAGAAAATATAGGCTAATGGACCCGCGCGCAGCGCGGCTCTTTTGTTTTTATGGATAAAACAATCATAATGCATTAATTATCAATCAAAATATATTGTAAATCAATAAATTATGTGTTAAATTCAAATTAACAATAACTAAGTGAGGTGCTTTTTATGAAACAAGGAACAACACTCTTTTTAAAGATAGCTGTTATCCTAATTGGAATCCCAGTACTTGCTTTGTGCATATTTTTGGTGCCTGAGATAGGGAATTTTGCAGCAGAATTGTATCCAGATATTGCTTATCTGAAATATCTCGTATTTATTGATTTGTACGCAACGGCGATACCTTTTTACTTTGCTCTGTATCAAGCGTTTAAACTTTTAAGCTATATTGATAATAACAAAGCTTTCTCGGAATTATCTGTACGAGCTTTAAAGAATATAAAATACTGTGCAATCACATTCAGCAGCTTGTATGCAGTAGGCATGCCACTCTTTTTTCTCATAGCGGACAAAGACGATGCCCCAGGTATCATAGTAATCGGACTGGTCATGATTTTTGCCTCCATTGTGATTGCCGTTTTTGCTGCTGTTCTCCAAAGGCTTTTGAAAGAGGCTATTGATATAAAATCAGAAAATGACTTAATAGTCTGAGGTGAATAACATGGCAATTATAATCAATATTGATGTGATGTTGGCTAAAAGGAAAATGAGCGTAACAGAACTTTCGGAGAGGGTTGGAATCACAATGGCTAACCTTTCTATATTGAAAAATGGAAAGGCAAAAGCAATTAGACTTTCAACCTTAGAAGCAATTTGCAAAGCATTAGAATGCCAACCCGGAGATATTTTAGAATACAAAAGTGACGAAGACACTCAATGATTTAATGAATCAAGTGCGAACAACATTTGCATTAAACGAAAAGACTTTTTGCTTGCGACCGAGTTAGCTCAATACAAAATGAACAGCTGCCAGTGATACGTTGGCGGCTGTTCGTTTTGTGAATGGGATAAATTTTTGTGTCGTCCACACCTTTGTCGAGTGTCAAGACTTTTTCCCATTTCAGGGATAAGGTAAACCTATAAATTTGTCATTAAGAAGAATACTTTTCAGCCGAGTTGCCTCGTGTACCTCTGGTAAAGGACTGGATCTTGTTCATCAAAGATTCACGGGCCCCTTTGTTCCTGAGTAAATAGGTTGCACCAATTCCAAGAGCGGTCATTAATAACTTGTTCTTCAGCATGTTCATTACCTCCTTGTTGTATCTTGGTGTGGAATACAATTTATATACCCCAATCTGCACTAATTGAATAAAATTGGTTTCAAATTTGACGTCCTATTGTGTGCAAATATAGCAATATATAGCACAATGTTTACCACACTTCGAGGCTGCCGAAAGTTTGATCGGCGGCCTCGCTTCTCTAATGGGTAGGATAGTTTGGCTATAAATTTTTTCTGCAAACATAGGAAGAGGAAAGGCAAGTAAACTAAAGGTAATTACCCATGAAAAGTAGGATGATTCATTGAATTATTATTGCCTTCATGAAAGTACCATCTATTCGAGAATCGTCGGCAAGCTTAGTAATGCCGGCTGTGTTTTTGCAGAAGATGAGGCTCGTCTGCTCATTTCATCTACACGAACTCTTGACGAACTCGGTTTACTGGTGGATG
>JAQSXG010000520.1 GCA_029256785.1 Neobacillus sp. | reverse complement strand
GAGAAGATTAATGTTTCACCGCAGGAAACTGCTGTAGCTCGCAATTTATCTGTCAAAGAAAATCTTGAATTAATTGCCCAAATATACGGCTTCGACAAGAAAGTTGTAGATATAAAAACGGAGGAGATGCTTTCGTCTTTTAGTCTGACAGATGTGTCCAAAGATAAAGCAAAAACTTTATCGGGAGGAATGCAGAGACGACTCAGTATTGCCATGGCACTTATTTCGAACCCACAGATACTTTTTCTTGATGAACCTACTCTGGGACTTGATGTTATTGCAAGGCGGGAGCTGTGGACTGCCATTGAGAAATTAAAAGGAGGTATTACCATAATACTCACCACCCATTATATGGAGGAAGCGGAAGCACTTTCAGATAGAATAGGTATCATGTCGAAAGGAAAATTAAAGGTGGTTGGAACAGTATCAGAATTGATGGAGAAGACGAACACCAAAACACTCGAGGATGCCTTTGTCTCACTGGCCACAAAAGAGGAGGTAGAACGATGAGATTATTAGCATTTGCTACACGTAACAGCAAAGAAATTCTTAGAGATCCTTTGAATTTAGCATTTGGTATAGGTTTTCCATTGGTTATATTATTACTGCTATCTGCCATTCAAGCCAATATTCCAGTTGAATTGTTTGTCATTGATAAACTTATTCCGGGAATAGCAGTTTTCGGTCTTTCTTTTATCTCGATATTCTCTGGAATGTTAATAACTAAAGATAGAGGCACCTCATTTTTGATGCGGTTGTTCACGACTCCACTTTCTGCCTCTGATTACATCACGGGATACACACTTCCACTACTACCCATGGCGATTCTTCAAATTGCCATAAGCTTTATTGCCGCATTCTTCTTAGGATTGTCAGTAAATGCCAATGTTTTGCTGTCTCTTATTGTGCTTATGCCAACAGCTGTACTATTTATTGGAATTGGACTGTTAGCAGGCAGTATATTTAATGAAAAGCAGGTGAGCAGCATCTGTGGAGCATTATTGACTAATCTCAGCGCATGGTTGAGTGGCACATGGTTTGATTTAAGTCTGATTGGCGGCTGGTTCAAAGAGATTGCCTATGCACTTCCCTTTGCTCATGCTGTGGACGCCGGCAGAGCTGCCATTTCCGGAGACTATGCATTGATCTTACCGCACCTTTGGTGGGTAATTGGATATGCGGTTGTCATAATGGTTATTGCGGTTACTGTATTTAGAAAGAAGATGAGCGGTGAGAAAGAATAAGTTTACAGGTAAAATGTAGTAGATAACAGATACTACACCGCCAAGGGGATATCAGCGAGGTACGGCATCTTTTTTATACACTCAAGGCACGTTGAGTGCGCGGTATTGATGGAGAGGGTTGATTAACAGATGTGCGAAAAGCCCAGTAATACTGCGGTTTCCGGGGCTTGAGGGCAAATTTCAAATAAGCCGAAAACGCCGAAATATCACTTTGTGGGAATAAGTCCAAAGGGCGGATTTCGGGCGCGAGAGAACAGGATTGATAACGGGCTTTCACGACAGGACAGGATGGATGTTTTGCGTTTTTGGGGCTTGCTGAGAGAACAGGATAGATGTTTTTTGAGTTTTGGTGTATGCATGGGAACAGGTCAGGATGTTTGGAAGTTTGATGCCGAAAGAAGGTGTTGAAATGTCGAAGAAGTGTACTGTCGGCAAATGTGCATTATGCGGAAGAGAAAGCATAGAACTTATGCAAAGCCATATTATACCTAAGCTAGTATATACAAGGGTTAAAACTTATCAGAATTCTAGATTTAGAAATTTTCTTGATTTTAACCAGTTATACCAAGATGGCGAGAAAAAACCTATGCTGTGTCACGAATGTGAAGAATTTTTCAGTAAATATGAAGTCGAATTTACAAATAAATTTCTTGATAAATACTTATCGAATAATAAACAAACTCTAGTGCCACAGTATAACGGAATAAAAAATTACATATTGACTGTGTCGTGGCGAATATTGTACGATGACCTATTCGTTTATAATTCGTTCAGCGATACTCATTTACGTTCTACTTATGAATTTCTTGAAAAAAGACTGAGGAAATATCTTAATCAAATAAGAACTGATAATGTAGAAGTCTGTGCAGCAGATACTTTTGAAGAAATTAAAGGTGAATCTTTCGGGGAAATGATTGCTTTATATGAAGAGGCAGTGTTTAACTCATTACTTGAATCTTTAAAGAATATCGAATCATATATTTTCACATTAAAAGAACTTGGATATTCAGATAAAGTTATTACACTACTTGATTCTTTTATTCTTGGATATTCATATAATAGTGGAGACAATAGAAAATTTGTAATTTTCTCCATGTATAAAGGCTTAGTTATTTCAACTATCTATTGGAACGACAGAACTATTTTTTTCCCAGGCGATTTGAAGCAATTCCTTTTATCATTGAATTGCAAGAAAACTTTGAAATTATCTTTAAAGCAAGAAATCGACTGTGTCCTTTCGCAAATAAAAGAAGCATACCCCAAAAATCAGGAGATTTTAAATTCAAACAATACAAGAGAAAAACTTGAAAATCGTTATAAGAACGCAAAAAAGCAAAAATAAATCTATACATTTAGCAAGGCACCCTACGTCAAATCTCGTAGAGTGCCTTGTTCATTTTTACTCTTATTCATCCACATCCACCATCACGCCAGACTTGAATCCCACGGTAAATTTGTCCTCGTAGACGGTGACCTTTTCAACCAGCCACCGGACAAGCGGTTTGTCGTATTCGACGAGACCGGGGGGGCAGGATTTATTCTGTTCCCCGTTGTCGGCGGCGAAATGATATGGCAACTACCCGTCCATTGATAGGCTTGATAGTTGGAACGGAATAAAAAGGGCAAGGCAACTCGTTTGTCTTTTTCGTCTTACTCCATGTATTAACTTTCGTATATGGTAGCTATATCATGTATTCTACGCTTCATTTCTGCGCGGATATGTAACGGCTCTAAACACTCGCATTTATCCCCAAAACTGAAAAGAATATTGTAGTAGTAATCGTTCTCTATGAAAGGAAAACGAACAATGTAATGCTCATCACCATCTGGAGAAAAATCTTCATAAGAGCAAAAATCAAGTACCCTGTCCATGACAGATTTATGAATACGAATTTTGATTTTTGTTTGCATTGTTTCCAAAATTTCCGCAAAGTCTAAAATTGGTTTTTGATAATCTCGTGGTGTAAAAGTTTCCTCTTGCATTTGTAGGTTTGATGTGCGGGATAGTTTGAATAAGCGAAAACCATTTCTTTTATGACAATACCCTTGCAAATACCAATGGCTGCTTTTCAATACAAGCTGATACGGCTCGGCTGTTCGTGCGGTCTTATTTCCGTAGCGGTCTGCATATTCAAACGAAAGTAGCTTGCTTTCCTGTAAAGCTGTTTTAATAATTTCTAAATATGGTTGTATGTTCCTGTTGCCCATCCACGGACTTAAATCTATATATATTTGATTTGCTTTTAATTCAATGTCTTTCGATCTTTCGGCGGGAATAAAGCTCTTGACTTTCGCAAGAGCGTTTACTAGTTCATCACCTCGTATCATGTTTGAAATACTGGAAAGCCCCATCAAGATAGCGGAAAGGTCGGCCGTCGAAAAAACCTTTTTTTCAATCTTGTATTTCTGCATGATTTCAAAGCCACCGCCCACTCCCGATGTTGAGCGAACAGGAATACCCGCCATGTTGATCGTGTCTATGTCGCGGTAGATTGTACGGGGTGAAACTTCAAACATATCTGCTAACTCCTGTGCGCCTATCCG
>JAQSXG010000519.1 GCA_029256785.1 Neobacillus sp. | reverse complement strand
GCATCTGTTAGAAAGCAATCGAATGATTGTCGGGGCATTTGGTCTAACTGTTGATTGGCGAACAACTGACGAGCGGTTTCGCGAAGGACTTAAGTCTCTAGTAGAAACCGCCCAAGCGGCAGTCTCCATGAATTGTTTAAAGTGCTGCACTTATATTTTGCCGTCTACCGACCAGAATGCGGCTGCATTCATGACTGCTGCAACACGACGTTTAAGGCTTTGCGCCGATATTTTAGGAGCTTTCGGTATCCGATTGGGTCTGGAGTTCGTCGGAAGCCATCATTTGCGAACCAAGTGGAACAATCCTTTTATATGGAGTATGGATGATACTTTGGATTGGATCGATACCATTAATTCGAAAAATGTAGGTCTGTTACTTGATTCTTATCATTGGCACACGAATGGTTTAGATGTCCAAGATCTATTGAATTTAAAGCTGGAGCAAATTGTTCACGTCCACATAAACGATGCCTACAAAGTGCCTATTGAAGACCTGCTGGATCATGAACGTCTGTATCCAGGGGAAGGAGGGATCAATCTTGTTGGCTTTCTAAAAAGTTTGAAAACGATAGGATATTCAGGGGTTGTGGCGCAAGAAGTTATATCATCGACGTTGAGCCAGGACTCAACAGAGCTATTGACTCGATCGAAGACGGCTTTTGACAACGTTTTTGCAAATATTTGAAAGCACTTTCATTTGAAAATATGGAGGGGTTAAAATGAAATTTCAAAATAAAAAATTTACCGCTATTCTGGTCATTTTGTTGATTGTCGTAATAAGCTTGTCTGGGTGCGGGAAAGCACTCCCCGGCAATGAAACCGGTCCTGCCGGAAAGATTAAGCTGACCTTCGGACATTTTAAAGTGTCAGAGTCGAAGGGGGACCAGTTATTTAGACAAACTCTGGAAGCGTTCAGAAAAGAACATCCTGAGATCGATTTGGTGGAAGAAGCCATCGCCCACGACCCGTACAGGATTAAGATGACAACTCTTGGCGCGTCTGGTGAATTGCCCGATTTGTTTATTGCCAATGGCTCCATGCTGATTGACTACATTCCAAAAGGATATGCCGGAACTTTCAATGATGCTCTGGATAAAAACCCGGAATGGAAAAATAGCTTCTTGCCTAACAGTTTTGATGAATTCAACACCAATGGAAACATTTACGGAGTACCTATTCAAATGTTTTCAGTACATGTGATCTATTATAATAAAGATATTTTTGACAAAGTTGGCATCACCTCATTTCCCCAAACATGGGATGAGTTCTTAGCAGCAATCAAAAAACTAAAAAGTAATAATTATATACCAATCACAATGGGAAATAAATCAAATGTACCGGTGGGTTCGACCTTATTCGGCACATTGGCTGACCGCTTTACGGGGGTTGATTGGTTCAAGGCTCAAAAGGCCGGTACTGCAAAATTTACTGATCCGGATTTTGTAAAGGCATTGGCAACATTGCAGGATCTGGCAAAAATGGGCGCATTTAACCCGGATATCAATAGTATTGACGGTGATCAGGCCAACACACTCTACTTTAACAAACAAGCAGCCATGACCATTAATGGCGCTTGGACAACTGCCGCTATCACAGAAAATGCGCCTGATGATATTAAAAAGGCTACGTTATTGGCTACCTTACCGCCTGTTCTGGGAGGAAAAGGAGATCCAAAAGCAGTTGCCGGGGGATCCGGTTGGTCGTTAGGTTATAATGGAAAATTAACCGGAGAAAAAAGAGATGCGGCTCTGGCAGTAATTAAAAAGCTTTCCGACGAAGCTTATGGCAAGCAGCTCATCGAAAGTAATGGTCAACCTGCGATAAAAGTCTTGAGCTATGATCAAAACAAAGTCTCTCCGCTAGGTCAGCAGTACTTCAAATTTGTAAGTGACAAAAAGTACACACCGATCTATGACATTCAATTAAGTCCAGCATTAGTTGAAGCGATTTATAAAGGAATTCAAGATTTGCTGATTGGCACAGTCACTCCAGAGGAACTCGCAAAAAAAATTCAGACTGTTCGAGATTCCCAGAAATAGTTGGTCATTTAAAACAAAATGCAATGAATGTAGGGCTAGGCTCCCCCTACATTCATTAGGCTTTTTATGAAAGTGAAGGAAAAGGAGTAGATAATTGAATGAGCAGCAGAGTGTTCAAGTTGAAAGCGGGGCCAATGTTTCGTTATTTGGTTCCCATCTTCCTTATTTATTTATTTACAATCATACTACCATTGATGATCTCTATTTATTTTAGCTTATTGAATGAATCCGGAACCAAATTTGCGGGATTAGATAATTATCTAGCATTGGTTAAGGACCGTGATTTCTGGTACTCATTCAAAAATAATTTAGTCATTGTATTGTTCTGTGTTCTAGGGCAAGTAGGAATTGCGTTCATCCTTGCATCATTGTTTATGTCCAAAATATTGAAATTTTCCAGACTGCACAGGTCTTCTATTTTTTTACCCGTAGTATTAGCTCCTGTAGTGGCAGGATACTTATGGTCGCTCATATATAATTACCGACTCGGATTATTAAATCGGTTTCTAAATCTTATGGATATACAAAGCATTCTTTGGTTGGATGAGCCCAAGTATGTTATATATGCCGTTTCGATTCCTTTAATATGGAAGTATATTGGCTTGTATCTCATCATATTTTTGGCGGGTATGCAGAATATCTCTAAAGATGTATTAGAAGCTGCTGATATCGATGGTGCAAGTTGGCTACAAAAAACAGTTTACGTTATATTCCCGCTACTGAAAAATGTCATACGAGTTGCTCTGATCCTGTGTATTTCCGGGACCATGAAAGTATTTGACCACATTTACGTGATGACAGGCGGGGGCCCGGGAACAAGCTCTATGGTGATGGCCCAATACGCATTCAATAATGCCTTTACCATGGGCAAATTGAGCTATGGAAGTACAATCTCCATAGGTATGATGATTTTATCTGCAATTACCATCTTTACGATATCAAAACTTATTAATGTTGGGGGAAATAAATGAACATTCATACGAATATTTCGTTGAAATTTTTTCAAGTATTTACGAATATTTTCGTTTTATTATTTTCATTGTCTGCCCTGTTTCCGGTTATATGGATGTTGTATACATCTTTAAAAAGCAATAAGGAATTCAGTCTAAATATTGTGTCATTACCCTCGAACCCTACTTTTATGAATTATCTAAATGCTTTTAAAGTAGGCAAAATTGAATACGCCGTATTCAGCAGTTTGTTTAATACCATTATTGCCGTACCGTTGATTGTCTTGTTTTCCTTTATCCTTGGTTACTTTTTTTCTAGATTTCAGTTTAAAGGTAAGCTTGTCATGTATATTATTTTCTTATCAGGGATGATTATCCCTCTTCATTCATTACTTGTCCCTATTTTTGTGCAATTCAAATGGCTGGGAATGTTAGATAATCGATTTACCTTAATTCTTCCGTATATTTCATTTAATCTGCCTGTGGCAATCTTCTTGTTTGACAGTTTTATCAAAGACATTTCAACTGAAATTGATGAGTCAGCCTATATGGATGGGAGTTCATTCGATAATACGATGTTTAAGATTATTTTCCCAATTTGTCTCCCCATCATGTCAACTGTTACGATCCTTAGCGTTTTAGGAACATGGAATGAGTTCTCCTTTGCCTTAGTATTGAATAAAACGAAAGAATTGTTCACTCTTCCTATCTGGCTAACGTTTTTTAGCAGCCAATTTACTACCGACTACACAGGAAAAATATCCGGTCTTGTCATTACTTCCCTCCCTACTATTATTTTGTATCTGTT
>JAQSXG010000518.1 GCA_029256785.1 Neobacillus sp. | reverse complement strand
GGGTGAAGTGTTTGCCGCCCCTGCCCGGGGACTTTCTACAGTTGGCACACATGCCGCAGAAGAGAATCAGGAGAAGAGTGAGGGCACGAAGCATAGGAATCATCAGAAGAAAGCCCACTCGGAGTTATCCGATAGAAAGAAACAGGAAATCGGTATTGTCGGTGAAGCATGTGTCTATAAAGAACTGCTTAATCTGTATCCTGATGCAAGATGGGTATCGGGAAATGCCGAGAAGGCAGGTCATGCCACTAAGGGTGATGATACATGCGGTTACGATATTAAGTACAGGGATGAGAATGGCTCGATTCAATATGTCGAAGTAAAAGCATCGAGAAGTGAGAATATAACATTTTTTCTTTCAGATAGCGAATTGAGATTTGGCTGCCAAAACTCATCGTGTTATGAAATTATTTATGTGGTTGTTGGGGATGACGGGAAACCAGCACATCAGCCTTGGCGGTTGGGACACATATTTGATTTTTCGGAGGGTGAAGACCTTCTGCATAACAACAGGTTTTCGATTGAGAGTGACAGCTATAGAGTGGTTGCGGAGCCCGTCGAGTAGTAGTACGGCTGGCCGTCAGCAAAATCGTGTCCAGTCGCATAAGGAAAATGGTCAATACGGTGTTTTTTACACCTTGTACGAACAGTAGGTGTGAATACGACTCAAATGCTGGTTGTGTAGTAATCTCCTGCATTGTCTCGTGCTATAGAGTGCGTGGTTTTATGTCACGAGTTAAAAGTTAAGAGTGTAAAAGTGCTTGAAATAAGGGTTTTTCGAGATTTAAGAGTAAAAATCCTACATGTAAAAATCATGAGTATATCGGTTCGTGGAAACAAGTCCAAAACCATGAGTTTGGACGTGACAGAGCAATTTAGATGTCGGTGTGCGATAGGTTGATTTTACAGCAGTAAATCAGGATTTATTGAGAAGGGGTATGGCAATTTACAGATGGAAGCAAATAATATTTTTGATATGTTAAGTGATGGTGGTTACGCTGCAACCAGTAGAAACATTTTATAGTACATTTCATGCCGCAGTAACGGACATGTTTGGAGGGAATATTGTTGCTGAGGAATCTCCAAATAAATTTTAATTTTTTAAGCTTATCATAGAGTGAAGAATCTATAGGTATTGTATAATTATAAAACAGCAATTCATATGCTTTTAATTTTGCCCGGGGCAAATTTTGGGCAAAATTATGTACTTTAAGATTAATTTAAATTAATTAAAATAAAAATATCACACATAAAAATCATTGAAAATATCGTAAAATTAATTTAAAATAATCAAAGCACTATTCGCTTGCCTAATACGCCGCATGTGGAAACTGTGATTCTGATGACACGTTGTGGTCAAAACGATAAATAAACCACTACGACCACAAGATGTTGTGGTTTTGGAACAAAAAATGGGCAAAAATTAGGCTGAAAATGTCATCTGTTTGAGGTCTCAAAATGAGCAAAAATATAGATGACATAGAATAATATGAAAAATGGGGGAGAAATTAATGAGCAATGACAATTGTAAAGTTATAAGTATTATCAATTGGAAAGGTGGAGTTGGGAAAACTACGCTATCCTATCACCTTGCTGCGGGTTTACAAGATAAGCAAATCCGAGGAAACCATACTAATAGAGTTTTGCTTATTGACTTAGATGCACAATGCAACTTATCAATTTCATGCTTGGAAGCTAGCGAGTTTGAAAACAAAGCTTTTAAAAATGAAGTTAAGATAAAAACGATAAAAGATCTTTTTAAATCGTTTTTAAAAGAGGATGATCCTAAATGTGATAATAGTTATATATTAAAAAAAGTAGTTAGGCATTCTCCTGGATATGTATATTCATCTATTGACTTAATTGCTTCGCACCCTGATCTGATATATACGGACATGCAAATTGCAAGTTATGATAGGGGTGAACCAGCAAATATTGAAGAACAAACTTTAATAATAAATAAGAAAACTACAGTTTCCAACGAATATAAATTCAAGATTTTGAATAACGCACTTATTAGGATTAAAGAGGATTATGACTACATTATTATCGATTGTCCACCAAATTTAAATTTTGTAACGCAAAATGCATTGTTTTGTAGTGACTATTATATTATTCCCACTATTTTAGACAGACTTTCGACATATGGTATTATAACGATTAAGAATGCGGTTGAAAAATTAAATTTTGAATTTAAAAACTTCGGAGGCGAGTATTCTTCGACTGAGCTTTTAGGAGTGGTAATAAACAATGTTAGAGAGTATGCTAATGAGCCAAAAGAATCTCAATATAATATTTTGTCAGAATTAAAAAGTGTTATTGGAGATAAAATACTAGATGCATACATTACATATGGTGATGGAATATCTCGATCATCAGCAATTGGGTATCCAGTTTTCTATTTAGAAGATAGCCATCAAAATGCATCTAAACAAAGTAATCAATTTCGTGATATTGTTAAGGAAATACTAAATAGATTAGGAGATTGAAGTAATGATTGAAATTAGTGAAATTTGCACATTCTTAAACAAAGCAGCTAAAATAATGAAGCTGTATTCAAATAGTGGTATGTCATTAGAAGAAGCCCTAGATGATATCTACGATAAAATTAAAGTTACCAACATTGGGGACAACTTCGATATTGATTTGATTATTGCAGAACTACCACATCTAAATAAATTAGACATAATGGCAAAGCTTGAAAAAATCAAAAAAGCAGACCTGTTAAAAATTACCTCGGTTTTAGGACTTAGAATATCAAAGGGCCAGCGCACTGATGTAATAATCGAAAACATTTCAAACTACTATTCTTATAAAATATTAGATAATGATATGGCAAGCAGAACTAATAAACAAGGTGAATCAGAACAAAATGCAGATTTGATAGAACCAATAAAATAATTATTCGTAAAAAATTGCGAGACTATATACACCGTTAAAAATAAGGAACTTCAATCTAGTAGATTCAACCCACCCTTGAAGCCGTGATAATGGTGACATAATAATTATGCACAAATCGTCTAATTATACATTGGAGTAATACGTTTCATGCATTTTATATGAAAAAACATGCAAAAATCCAATTGATATGTTTCCGACAATGGCTCATGTAGAGTCCATAGCCCTGTTGCATCGGAAAAACAGCTAAAAAGACTAAAAAATAATATGCTATGATTTAGGATATGAGAGTAGATGCTTTCATGTCCTTTTTTATTATGAATGAGAGTAAACTTTTATCCTATATAAACGCAAAGTGAAGCATATATGAAAAAAATCCGTTACATTGCGGCAAAAAAACAATTAAATCAAGAAAACTTAGAGTAGCCGGTTATTGCCGCGTTAGTACTTCAGGGCCAGTACAAATGGGTAATCTTGAAATTCAAATTGAGACTTATACTCAGATGATTGAGAATTGTTCCGATTGGATTTTGCTGGTTTATTTTATGATATTGGCAGCGGATTACGACGAAGTGGGAGAACAGGTCTAGAGTCATTATTAAAAAAACTAAAAGAGGCAAGGTGGATTATATATTAACCAAGTCCATTAGTAGGGTTTTTAGAGATACGTTGGAATTATTTAAAATTATAAGATTTTTAAGAGAGAGAGGGATCAATATGTATTTTGAAAATAAAAATCTGGATTCAATAAAACAAGTCAAAGAGTTTGCAAGGATTAACACTTGGACAGATTAAAATGTATTTGGAATCGATGGACATTAATACGGTCACTGGAAAAGAACAATGGGATACTACAACCATTCAAAAAATGCTTAAGAATGAGAAGTACAAGGGGAATAC
>JAQSXG010000517.1 GCA_029256785.1 Neobacillus sp. | reverse complement strand
TTGATAGTCACTTTTTTGGCTTAATTTGTTAAGAATCTCAGGAAAAGTATTCGCTTCTTCTTTCGTGACATAGCGAGAATCCGACCGGGGGTAAGAAACATTGCCTTTTTGATAAAGCTTTTGTAGGACATCAAGCGTTTTTTTCGGTGAAAATTTATATCGTTTATTTGCATCAGCCTGAAGAGCGGAAAGATTATAGAGTAAAGGTGGTAAAAATTCTTTTCTTTCTGAAACAACCTCTGCTACCTCAGCTGGCTTTTCGCGGCAAAAGGCAGCTATTTTTTCGGCCATTTCCTTTGTTTTTACACGAGTTTCTCCGTCGTTTTCCCATTTTCCTGAATATTTCTTGCCACTAATATCAAATTGGGTGATAACCTCCCAAAACGGCTCAGATTTAAAGTTGGCAATTTCAAGTTCTCTTTTAACAATCAACGCTAAAGTAGGTGTTTGTACTCTACCTACTGAAAATACATCTGAGAATCCTTTTTTTTGTAAGAGAAGGCTATACAGCCTGGAAGCGTTCATTCCAACGACCCAATCCGCACACGCTCGTGTATAAGCTTCAAAATATAAACTTCTTGTGTGATCTTCATTTAATAATTTATTAAAACCCTCACGAATCGAATTAGCTGTTAACGAGGAAATCCAAAGTCGTTTCATAGGCTTTTTACAATTCGTTAACCGTAATATATTTCGTATAATTAGTTCACCTTCGCGCCCAGCATCACCGGCATGGATGATTTCTGTTACCTCTGGATTAGACACTAATTTTTTTATGATAGAAAATTGCTTTGCTTTATCCTTTGTAACTTCATATTGAAAATGTTCAGGAATGATTGGCATTGTATCTAGCGACCATTTTTTCCACCCAGGCTCATACTTTTCTGGAGAAACTAGCTGGCAAAGATGACCAATAGCCCACGTAACGTAGGCTCCATTTGTAAATATTTCATTTGGAAAAATCTCTATAAATCCACTTTGTTTTTTATGTTTAAAAACTGAAGCTAAAGTTGCTCCTTGATCAGGTTTTTCAGCAATAATTACTTTCATTTCGTTTGCTCCTTTATATAAGCATCCTGAATCATTTTCCCACTTCAAAAGAGTTTCGTAAAGACTTAAAAAATGGCACCTTGTAAAAGATGCCATACTGTTATCAATCTTTAGCTGTTTTTTCATAGATGGAAAGTGGACAGTCAAGAGCATACAAGCGCTGATATCTTGGCTGATTTTCAAGGAGTTGCTGATGACTTCCTTCTAACACAATTCCCCCTTGCTCTAGAAAAAGAATACGATCCATCTTTTCTACACCAATTAAATGATGTGTTACCCAGATAATCGTCTTGCCTTCAAGTGTTTCGAAAATGGTCTTTAATAGTCTTGCTTCGGTAAGCGGATCAAGTCCCACTGTCGGTTCATCAAGAATAACCACAGGTGTATTCTGCAACAAAATTCGTGCTAGAGCAATGCGTTGCCGTTCACCGCCAGAAAAGCGCTGTCCGGTCTCCTGCATATTTGTTTCATACCCTTTGGGCAATTGCTTAATCATTTCATCTAAGTGAACCATCCTTGCAACACTGTAAACCTCTTCATCTGATGCCTCAGGATTGCCCAATCGAATATTATTGATTACTGAAGTATTAAACAAATAGGCTTTTTGGTTTAGTACAGCCATTAGTTTCGGAATAACAGGTTCTAGCAAATGTGTTGCCTGTCCGTTTAGCGTAATTTCTCCTCTTGTTGGAACCAATGCTCCTTGAATCAACTGGAGGAGCGTTGATTTCCCCGAACCACTTCTTCCTATAATCGCAATTTTTTCGCCCTGCCCAATCTGTAGGTTAACATTGTCAAATAAATTTGTTTCAGAGTAACCAAACGCAAGGTTTTTAATCTCAATCCGTGCTTTTGACAAATCCTGAGGAGTTTCAACCTGTTCTTTTAATACAGAATTGTTTCCCTCAATAGCATCGAGTCGTTTGAGAGAATCCCGGTAAGTAGTTGTTTCACTTACAGCTCCGGATATCGGGAGGAAAGTTTCTAGTAGCGAAAGCATTAAAAGTCCAAAGGCAGCTATCAAGGTCGGCTGAATCTTGCCATCAAGTGTTAGTCCATTCGCCCAGTAGATCGACAAAATCACAATGGTACCAAGTAACACTTGATTGCTGACATCACGCCAATTTACAAAATAATGTTTCTTTGTTTCAATCACTAGTAGTTTCTCTTCTTGTCGTTCATATCGTTCTATAAAACCTGCATAATGCCCGCTGAAGATCCAATCACTAATTCCTAAAACTGCATCAGTAAACTGTTGATACAATTGATTTCTGCCCTTATTTATTTGCTCATTTTTTGTTTGAACATATAGGAGGGAAAGAATTGGTCCAACAAATACTAACAGCCCAATTAACATTGCAAGCAGAATAGCAAATGGAATCGAAAAAACACCAGCCCAAACAATAATTACAGTATAGATTACCAATGAAATAATCGCTGGAAATAAGGTTTTTAAATAAAAGTCTTGTAAATGTTCAATATCATCTGCTAGTGCCCCAAGAATATCTCCCGTGCGGTAACGTGAACGAAGGAACAGAGCTTGTGGTTCAACGATTTTGTATAAGCGAACACGCATCTCTGAAAGAATATTCATGACAATGTTATGTCCGATTAACCTTTCTATATAACTAAGAACGGCACGACCAATCCCAAAGGTTCGAACACCAACAATAGGAACATAGACCATTAAGATTGATTCAGGCTGTGTTGCTGCTTTTGAAATGAGATAACCAGAACTAAACATCAGCGACCCGCCAAATAGAATCGTCAGTGAACCTAATAAAATGGCAAGAAAAATTAAGCTACGATACTGCTGCAAATAAGGGAAGATCCATTTTTCTTTACTCATGAAATTCCCTCCATTTGTTTTTGAACTAGACGATAATAAGTTCCCTGCTTAGCAAATAACTCTTCATGTGTACCTTTTTCAACAAGTTTCCCTTCCTGGAGGACAAGTATTTGATCCATATCCAGCATCCAATGTAATCGATGTGTCGCAAAAAACACGAGTTTATTTTCAAAAAGCTCAAGCATTGTCTCTTTTAATTCGGCTTCTGTTTCGATATCTAAGTGGGCAGTGGGTTCATCAAATAATAACACGGGCCTCGCTCCTAAGAATGCTCGAGCAAGAGCAATTCGCTGCTCTTGACCTCCACTTAACACTCGTCCACCCTCACCAACGATGCTATTTATTCCATGGGGCAAGCCTTCAATCACTTCAATTAAACCTGCTTTCACTGCTGCGGACTCTACCTCATGTTCCGATGCTTCCGGCTGATAAAAGCGAATATTATTCAAAATCGTATTGTTGAATAAATAAGGATGTTGGGGGATATAGGTTAATTGACCCTGCCAGTTATTTTGGGATAAGTCATATAACCTCTTATCATCAAGAAGAAATTCACCTGAAGTAGGAGTTAAGAATCCGCTTAATACATCAATCAAGGTTGACTTCCCTGAACCACTTTCACCGATAATACCTATCTTTTTCGCACCAGTGAACGAAAAACTAATATCCTTTACTCCATACTTTTCATCTTCTAAAAACTCAACACTCATATCATGCACAGAAAATGTGCTCGTAGGTCCCCAATCTGCTATCGCAACTTGATCGTGTTGAATTATTTCTTTAGTAAGAATTTCTTGTGCTTTTTTTCCTGCGTTTTTACCATCGAGTGTAGCATGGTAATCAGCCCCTATCTCCCTAATGGGAAGAAAGTATTCAGGTGCAAGAATAAGTATGGTTAAGGCA
>JAQSXG010000025.1 GCA_029256785.1 Neobacillus sp. | reverse complement strand
CTTTGCATTGGTTGGTGCAGTAATTTTTCTTGGAGAGAAGATTACTCTCCCGCAAATCTCCGGGTTCATCTTTATCATATTTGGCGTTTTGTTAGGTTCAGGCGCATTAGAAGAGTTCATTCAGCAATCTAAACAAAGAAATAGGCCACTTACAAAGGTAAATGATTCAGTCTAAATATGGAACTTACTGTTTTTTTCATTACGCCTTCCAATAATGTAGTGAATTACGTCTAAGGTCTTAGCAATAAATAAATCTCTGGCTCATTGGTAGGATGTTTGGAATCACTTATTATTATCTTATACGAAGAGAAGGAAGGGATAAAAATGAAAAGAATTGTTATTATCCTATTGGTAATAACGGGGTTATATATCGTCTTTAATCAATCATTTAGCTTCGATGGTTTTGCTTTTGCTGGAAGTAAAGATGAGAGTGCAAAAGTCAGAAACAACATTGAGGTAATTAAGGTTAACGTTGGCAGTGTAAGCACGACAATCATTCCTCAGGACCGACAGGATGTTAGAGCGGTTCTAACAGGAAAAGGAAAGTTAACGGTAACAGAGGAAGGAAATATGGTTGAGGTTAAGACAAAATCGAAGTGGTTCAATTGGTTTAACATCGAGGGAAAAAGGCAACTAAAAATCTATATCCCTGAAGATTATACCAAGGATATGGACATTGACCTTGGTTCAGGAAATTTAACTTTTTCAGGAAAATCAATGGTGTTGGATGAATTACATTTGGATATTGGGTCTGGGAACGTGGACCTAAGTAATATCACCGTGAACCAGTTTATCCATGACGGTTCCTCCGGTAACGTAGATATCGATACGTTAACAACACAAAAGGGATCATTTGATTTAAGCTCGGGAAATCTTGATATCCAACACTACACGGGTGCATTAGAAGCAGATGTATCTTCCGGTAGATTAAAGATTCAAATGGATGAGTTAAAAGACACAATCGAAATTGACGTAAGCTCTGGTACGGTTGATTTGGACCTTCCGGATTCAGCCGATTTTGTATTAAATGGTGAGGTTAGCAGCGGAAAAATCTCTAGTGACTTTCCCTTAGCAACCAATGGAACGGATAAGAAAAATATTAATGGAACTCATGATTCTGGAAACCATGAAATAGAGATTTCTGTTTCTAGCGGTAACGTTAAAATTTATTAATACAAACAGCGCTTGGATTTCTTAAAATCCAGGCGCTTTTATGTAGAAACATAATAGTCCATAGTTCATAACCTAAAGTACCCTGTGTTTTATTAAGGAGGAGAACTATCATGTACTATAATAATAAATACTATTACCATAATCCCTATCCAGTTTACCCACCCGCACATGCTTATCCAGGTTATTATCGGTCTCAACCAATCCCTAGAGATTATCCACCTGTCGACGTGAAGATATTCACCCACTCCGTCAAATCCTTTCGGCTACTAATGGAGCAAGGAAGTATACTTTTAGATCGGTTAGGTGATGTTGATTTTGCCCATAAGATGATGGAATCCGCACAACAAGGGAAAAAGGTAGAAGTAGATCACTTACTTAAAACGATGGGATTACAGGTACCTGTGGAGGCACGGTACACTCCTAGCGGTGTAACCTTTGAACTAAAAAGCCCTTCAACCCAAAACAATCCTGCCAACTGCTGTACACTATCCGTACACATGAAGTGGGGAATTTAAAAAAACATAAAAGGCGGCGAATAAATCCGCCTCCTTTTATGTCAAAATTAGTCTTATTTTTTAGATACACGATAATCCATGAGAAACTCCTCTAACTTAGAAGGGGGAAGGGGCTTGCTATAATAATAGCCTTGCCCGATTTCACATGCATTTTTTCTCAAGAAATCCACTTGCTCTTCGGTTTCTATGCCTTCTGCAATAACGGTAAACTTTAAATTTAGTCCCATATCAATAATCGTTTTCACCATCATACCTTGATTTGAATGATAAAGAATGTCGTCGACAAATGATTTATCAATCTTAATTTTATCAATCGGAAGATGTTTTAAATAACTCAAGGATGAATAACCGGTACCGAAATCATCAACAGACAATAGTACGCCAATATCCTTCAACTGATTTAGAATAATAGTTGAATTCTCTAGATTTTGCATCAGACTCTCTGTGATTTCTAATTCTAAGTATTCTGCCTCTAAACCAACTTGTTTTAGCGTATCTGAGATAAACTCAATAATTTGTTCGTCTTGAAATTGCCTAACTGAGACATTAACCGCAATAGGAAAATCAGAAAAGCCTGCATCTTTCCACGCTTTTCTTTGTGTGCATGCCTCTTTCAAGATCCACTTTCCTAATGAAACGATTAGTCCTGTTTCTTCTGCCAATGGTATAAATTCGGACGGTTGAATATACCCATATTCGGGATGGTTCCATCGAATCAACGCTTCAACGCCAACAATTTTCCCTGTTAATAAATCTAGTTGCGGCTGATAATGAAGTGCCATTTGATCTTGCTCCAGCGCTCTTCTTAACCAGTTCTCTAATTTCATTTTCCACGTTGAATTTCCATCAAGAGTATTTGTGTAGAACTGAAAATTATTTTTCCCGCGTTCCTTTGCTTGATACATAGCACTGTCAGCATTTTTAATTAATTTTTCCTCATCTTGCCCATCTCTAGGATAAATACTGATTCCAATACTTGTTGTTACAAAAAACTCATCTCCATTCACATCAAATGGGGTTGAAAATTTATCAAGAATTCTTTGTGCCACTTTATTGGCTTTTTCGATTTCTATATCTTCCAGCAAAATGATAAACTCATCGCCACCCTGACGTGAGACAAGCCCTTCCCCTTGAACAGCAAGCTCTAATCTTCCTGAAACTTTCTGGAGGATAATATCACCAACAGAATGTCCTTTTGTATCATTGATTATCTTAAATCGATCTAAATCTAAGAATAGAACCGCATGCATTTGATTATCATGATTTAGTAACACATCATTTAAATGCTGCCTAAATCGATTTCGATTTGGCAAACCTGTTAAGGTATCATAATAAGCCATGTATTGGATTGTTTTTTCTGACTTCTTTCGGTGGGTAATGTCCCTACCAACAACTTGAACAGCAAATCTTCCCTCATAAAGAATGGACGTTGCCGTCATCTCGACATCAATACACTCACCGTCTATCCGTTTAACCTGAAATTCTAATCGTAGTTTGCCCTTTTTTTTATCACGAGCAAAAACTTTACTTCTAATCTGATCAATAATTTGTGCTGGAACGTAATTGACAGCCAATTGACCAAGAACTTCCTCTTGACTAGAAGCCCCAAGAAGTTTGTAACCAGCCTCGTTAATATATTCAATTACACCTTGGTGGACGACCGCGATAATATCAGGAGACATCTCGACTAAGCTATGGTAAAGTCCTTGGCTCTCTTTACGATCAGTAATATCGAATAATACACTGCTAAAATCAATAAATTCACCTTTATGATCAAGTGTTGGTATGCCTCTATCTTGGATCCAGCGTACCTCTCCCCCAGCGCGTATAATCCGATACTCACTTGTTACCGGCTCGCCTGCTGCTAACTTTTTTCCTCTAACCTCTAAAACAGGTAAATCCTCCGGGTAAATCACCTTTTTCCAAAAATCATAATCTTCATAGAACTTCTCTAATTTATAGCCATATAGCTTTTCAATGCCTGGAGTTACTAATAGCTGATTAGATTTTAAGTCATGTGACCAAATAGCAACATCTAAGGTATCAAAAATATTTTGAAGCTTTTTCTGGTTTGTAAAAAATTCATCTGACTTCACGTCATATTCTTTAATCAAGAAATACAAAAGCCAAATAGCTCCATAGCCAAAAAGAATGGAGATATAATTAACTATTCCATAGGAATGATAAAAGGAAGGGAATAAAATATCGATTATTGCACTTAAAACCAATATACTCACGACAAAAATAAACATATTCCTAAATTTGCTGCTTTTTCTATTCATATCTGTCCCACTTCCGCTTTTTCTGGATTGCATTGTCATAATACAAAAGTACCAAATATTAGATATGATAACAATCTTAATATTTGTTTTCGAAATGCGATAGGATGTAAATCATAATTTATTGATACAAATTTTAGTATTTTCCTGCCACTCTTTCCTTTGTATTTTTCACATCTTGATAGGAATACTAATCATACCTTAGCTATTCGTTTGGTTCCTTTAAAGGCATTTTGCCTGTGCATAAGGTACCAACCAATTTAAAAATTGAAAGGGGAATGATTTATGTTTATAAATTTTTTAAGAGAAAGTACGGTTGCAGCCGTTATCTTAACAGTCATCCGTTTATATCTTGGGTACTCGTGGTTCACTGCAGGGTATCATAAAATCATTGGTGGATTCGATGCTTCGGGCTTCCTAAAAGGGGCAGTTGCTAACCCCGTTAAAGGCCCAGATGGTGGGATGGTTTATGGCTGGTATGTAAACTTCCTTGAGAACTTTGCTCTACCGAATATTGGTATCTTTAACTTTCTTGTCCCATGGGGCGAAACCTTAATCGGTCTAGGACTTATTTTAGGTTGTTTAACGACCGCAGCAATGTTCTTCGGGTTAGTAATGAACTTTGCCTTCTTCTTAGCAGGAACCGTATCACACAATCCAACAGATATTTTCCTTGGCTTTATCATTCTTACTGCAGGCTATAATGCAGGGAGAATTGGTTTAGACCGGTGGGTCATTCCAGCCTTCCGCAGAATGACTGGATCAGGACCCGTTCCAAGAGAAACCGTTTAGTTTTACAATCAAAAAAGACGATATCCGTAACTGGAATCGTCTTTTTTGTTATTATAAACTATATACACGTGCTTCGTAAGGCTTAAGTGAAACCGTATTGCTTGATGGATGCGATTCAACATGATAATTATTCAATAATAAATTATCATAGTTGCACGCTTCATCCAACTCAATCTCTGCAGGTTTTACTGAAAGATTCGCAATCACTAGAACCTTTTCTTTACCTAACGTCCTGGTATAGACATAAACCTGTGGATCATCAGCTAAAAGTAGCTCATAGGTTCCATAAGTAAATACTTCGTTTGACTTTTTAAGTTGAACCAATTTTTTGTAAAAATTTAATATTGAATGAGGATCTTGCAATTGATGAGCAACATTTATTTTTTCATAATTTGGGTTTACTTTAAGCCATGGGTTGCCCGTTGTGAACCCAGCATTTTTCTCTTCCGACCACTGCATTGGCGTCCGGGAATTATCGCGGCCAGATGCCCAAATAAATTCCATAATCTCCTGATGCGGTACTCCATCAGCACGTTTTAACCGATACATATTTTTCGCTGAAACATCATCATAATCATCAATTGAGTCAAACTGCACATTGGTCATCCCAATTTCTTGGCCTTGGTAGATAAATGGCGTGCCTTGCATTAAGAAATACATTGCACCAAAGGCAGTGGCACTTTCTTGCCAATATTCCTGATCATTTCCCCAAGTCGAGACAATCCGTGCTTTATCATGGTTTTCAATAAAAAGTGCATTCCATCCTTTATTTTCTAATCCTTTTTGCCAGCGTGTGAGGACATCCTTCAGTTCAACAATATCCAACTCTTTTTTCGCTTCAGCATCCCATAGCGCTAGATGCTCAAACTGAAAAACCATATTGAACTTTCCTTTTTCTTCACCGACCCAATTTTCTAAATCTGAGCGATCCTCAACCGTTACTCCATTTGCTTCGCCAACCGTCATAATATCGTACTTAGAGAAAGTTTCCTTCTTTAACTCATCTAGAAAAGTGTGAATACCATCGACATTCATCATTTTGTCAAAACAAGAAACATATTTTAAGCCTTCAGGATTCGGCATATCCTCGAGGCCTTCTTCCTTCTTAATATGGCTGATTGCATCAACACGGAACCCATCAATCCCCTTATCCAGCCACCAATTGACCATTTCATAAAGAGAATTTCGAACCTCAGGATTTTCCCAATTAAGGTCCGGTTGTTTTCTTGAAAAAATATGCATGAAATATTGGTCCGTTTTTTCATCGTATTCCCATGCCGAACCGCTAAAAATACTTTCCCAATTATTCGGTTCTTTACCATCTTTCCCATCACGCCAAATATACCAATCGCGCTTTGGACTTTCTTTTGATGATCTGGATTCAATAAACCATGGATGCTCATCACTTGTATGATTAATGACCAAATCTAAGATTAACTTCATCCCTAAGCGGTGAGTCTCCTGTAATAGCTGATCAAAATCAGCCATTGTACCGAACTCAGCCATAATTTCCTGGTAATCACTGATATCATAACCATTATCATCATTTGGTGATTCAAACATTGGGGAAACCCAAATAACATCAATTCCTAATTCTTTTAGATACTCCAATTTAGAGATGATCCCTTGAATATCACCAATTCCATCACCATTTGAATCCATAAAGCTACGAGGATAAATTTGATATGCTACTGCTTCTTTCCACCATAATTTTTTCATAATAAATCCTTTCCAATCCTTACTGTTTTGGACGTGAACACGATAAACGTTCAATCAAGCGATGCGAAATAATCAAACGTTTCGTTGGTTCATTTTTATTTTCTACTAATACAATTAAATTTTTCGATGCCTGATAGCCTAATTCAAAGATATTAATATCTACGGAGGTTAATGGAGGCTTCGACATTTCTGCAAGAAGCAGGTTATTAAAACTAACAATCGATAAGTCATCCGGAACTTTGATACCTAATTCATCTAGTGTATTTAACACACCTAATGCCATGAAATCATCAGCGACAACTAGTGCAGTTGGAGGTTGATCAAGTGCCATAATTTCACGAACAGCATCCTGACCACCTTCACGCAAAAATTGCTCATGAACAATGTATTCAGACTTTATTTCAATGCTAGCATTTTGTAATGCCTGTTTATATCCCTGTAAACGATCTATCGTTACCATAAACTCGAGACTACCACCGATAAAACCGATTTGTTGATGACCATAGCTAATTAAATACTCCGTTACTTCTTTCATCGCACGAAGATTGTCATTATCAACATGGGTAATTTCCTCAATATTTTTATATGGTTTACCAATCAAAACAAATGGGAAATTTCGTTCTTTTAAATAAGAAATAACACGATCGTCGACCTTCGAATTTAAAAGGATTACTCCATCAACTCTTTGCCCCTGCACCATTTGAATAACAGCATCAAGAATTTCTCTATCTGATTTTCCTGTCGTTAAATGCAAGGCGTAGTTCTTCTCTTGTGCCCCTTCACTAATTCCTTGTAACACCATTGGAAAAAAGGGATTCTGAAAACCTACATCTTTTGAGCTAGGCATAACCAAGCCAAGTGCCTTTGTAGACTGGCTTGCAAGATTTCTTGCATTAAGGTTGGGATGATATCCAAGCTGTTCCATCGCTTTTCTAACTCTTTGCTTGGTTTCTTCGCTAATTCTTGTGCTATCAGCAATAACTCTTGAAACTGTTGAAGGTGCGACATTCGCAAGCCTTGCTACATCTTTAATCGTAACCGCCATTGTAATTTTCCCCTTTCAAAGGGATTTAAATTCACTATATTACTATTATAAACAATTTTGAAAAAAACAAGAGGTAGATTATTTCTACCTCCCATCCGAAAATGTATTATCCTTTTGTTCCACCGGCAGTTAATCCTGAAACAAAGAAGCGTTGGAATGACAAGAAGAGAATCGCGATCGGAACGGCTATTAATACAGCACCAGCAGCAAATGTAGTAAATTCTGCTCCAAACTGCTTTGCTACCAGTTCGTAAAGTCCAACTGCTAACGTGTACTTTTCTTCTGACCTTAGTAAAATACTGGCGATAATGAAATCCGCAAATGGCGCAATGAAAGAGAATAGAGCAACAACCGCAATAATTGGGGTTGCCAACGGCATGACAATTTGGAAAAATATTCTTAAATGTCCTGCTCCATCTATCTTAGCTGACTCGTCAAGCTCTTTCGGAATGGTATCAAGATACCCTTTCATCAACCATGTATTCATCGGTATTTGTCCACCAACATACACAAGAATCAATCCTAAATGAGTATCAATTAATCCAGTTAATGTTGCTAAAATATAGATGGCAATTAAGGCCGCAAAGTTAGGAATCATTTGTAAAATTAAAAAGGTCATTAAACCGTTTTTCCTACCGACAAAGCGATACCGTGAAAAAGAATAAGCAGTAAAGCTTACCAATAGGACGGTAAAAAGCATCGTTAAGATACTAACCTTCAGTGAATTTATATACCAATAAATATAATTACTTTGATTGGTATCGAATAATTCTTTGTAATGCGCTAATGTCGCATTCTTTGGAATAATGCTCGACCCTGATAAGCTTTGGCCAGGGTTAAACGATGAACCAATAATCCAAGCTAATGGGTACAAAATAATGACAAACATAGCCAGGACGACTAAATATGTCAGTGCAAGTCTAGTAAAGTTTTGTTTTTTCATATCACATCATATCCTCTTCTTGGAATGATTTTGTCCGTTTGAATTGCCAAATGGCAACAGTAATAACAATGATAGATAACAGCATAGTAAGCGTTGCTGCCTTCGAATATTGCGCTGAGCTCATCGTTAAGCGGTAAATCCAGGAGATTAAAATATCCGTACCACCAGCATTTTGTCCAGGCATCGCCGGCCCTCCACCATTAAATAAGTAGATAATATTAAAGTTATTAAAGTTAAACGTATATTGAGTAATGATTACAGGTGCTGTCGCAAACAACACGAGTGGAAGCGTAATGTTCTTGAACTTTTGAAAATTGGATGCACCATCCACTGTAGCAGCTTCATATAAATCCTGCGGAATAGATTGCAGAACACCCGTTGTCATAGCAAAAATGAACGGGAAGCCTAACCAAGTTTGAATTGAAATGAGAGCAATTCTTGTGAAAATTGGTTCGGTCATCCACGGCAGTCCATCCATACCGAAGAATCCAAGAATGTCTCTATTTATTGCCCCAAAGGATTCATTAAACATACCAGCAAATACTAAAATAGAAACAAAAGCAGGTACTGCCCAAGGGAGAATAAAGATTGTTCGAATAATTGCCTTTCCCTTAACGTCCTTTTGATTGACAATGATGGCTAGGAAAATTCCAAGTGCTACCTGGAAGGTAGTCGCAACGAATGTCCAAACCAGTGTCCATGATAAGACGGAGAAGAAGGTTTCACGCCACATATCCACCTTAAAGATATCAACAAAGTTCTTAAACAATACCCAATCAACCAATTTAGCTGGCGGAGAATGATTAAGATCATAATTAGTGAACGACAGTAATAGCACGAAAATAATTGGAAAAATAACAACGAACACCATCAGCATAAATCCCGGTGACATGATTAAATAGGGGAATCCATTATCAACAAGATTTCGATATTGTTCCTTTATTGTGCTAACTGGTTCATGATTATCCCTATTTTTCCCCACCCTATAGGCGTCTCGTAAATTAAACAAATAAAAGCCAATCCCAAAAACGAGGACAATAATTGCTAGAATTCCATAAACGAGTAAAAAGACAGAGTGATCTTCCATCGGGATTTCCCCTAAAGTGATTAAACCCCATAATCCTATGTCTAATAAATCTTTAAATACATAGAAAAAAGCTGCACTCATAATAAGAAAGGCTGCTCCCTTTACATATTGTTTGTTATAAAATTGACCTAACCCTGGAATAATGGAAAGGGTCAATGCTTTCTTACGATGACTGGTTGTATAGGATATTTTTTCAGACATCCTAAACACTCCTCTCTTAATGACAATTTATAAGCTCAGAGGCTTTATCAAGAAAAAAAACTTTTTTCCTTCATAAAGCATCAAAGCATGTTAGTAATGGAGAGCAGTACCCCAAATCAATTGAGGTACTGCTCGTATTTTATTATTTTGTAGCTGCAATATTTGCTTTAATTTGTTCAACAGCTGAATCAAGTGCTGCCTTAGGCTCAGCTTTGCCCGTTACAACTGTTTGAAGAGATTTTGCCATAGGATCCCAAACTTGACCCATTTCTGGAATGTTTGGCATTGGAACAGCATATTGTGATTGCTCAGCAACAGCTTTTGCTCCTTCATTATCTTTAATGATAGGATCATTAGTTAAAGCAACATTTGTTGGAACCTCTGCCGTTTGTTCAAAGCGATATTTTGAGTTTTCATCATTTGTCATAAATTCTAAGAATTTTTGTGCCCATTCTTTATTTTCAGAATAAGCTGATACATGCCATCCTTTAACACCCATGAATGTCTTTACATGGTCGCCGTTAGGAAGTGTTGGAAGTGCTGCAATACCAATGTTAATTCCTGCATCTTTGTAAGACTGGAATGACCAAGGACCATTCATAACTGCGCCTACTTTACCTTCTGTAAAGAGACCATCCATAGCAGATCCACCATTTTCACCGATAATTCCATTAGGGAATAAACCTTCAGTGTACCATTTTTGGATATATTCAGTACCTTCAATTGCACCAGCATTGTTTAAGCCGATATCATTTGCATCAAGTGCACCATCGTTGTTTTTGAATACATAACCACCTAAACCGCCGATAATGCCGTGTGCGAAATAGAAGTTATCCCATAATGCTAAGAAACCGTAGTTTCCATCTTTAGTGAAATCTTTAGAAAAATTGTAAAGGTCATCCATTGTCTTTGGAGCTTCTTTTAACAAGTCCTTATTATAGATAAGAACTGGAGTTTCAGAAGACTTAGGAAGTCCGTATAACTTTCCATCGTAGCTTTGTGCATCAATTGATGATTGTGAAAACTTTTCTGTTACTGATTTGTCCACTTTAAGCTCAGCGATAAGTCCTTCTGTAGCAATTTGACCAATTTGATCATGTGGTAAAGTTAAAATATCTGGGCCTGTCTTAGCTGGAGCATCAAGACGGAACTGCTCTTGCATTTTTGAAGCCATTTCAACTTCTTTAACTTCAATTTTAATACCATGTTCTTTTTCAAAATCAGCGGCTACCTTTTCAAGCCAACCAGATTTGTCTTTATCTTCCCAAATAACAAGTTTTTCAGGTTTAGTTGTTTCTTCGCCCTTCTTATCAGTGTCTTTTGAACCAGTTTTTTCTCTGTCTGGTCCACAAGCAGAAAGCACACCAAGAACAAGAACAAACAACATAAATATCGAAAGTGCTTTTTTCATTTTTTCTCCTCCTGTAAATGTAGGAATATTTTTTTGCCATCCAACCTTATTCACAAATATGTTAAAATTATAGACAGCGCTAACATTTGCGAAAACGGTTGCACAACTTACTTTTTATTATAATCGCAAAATTTTAAATTACAACAGTTTTTTTACATAGGTAGAGCGTAAGTTTAAGATTGACAGCCGATTTTATGTAATTTAACCTTAAATCAAACGAATTTAAAGGAGTTGATCCATTTGTTAAGGGAAGCAGTTTACCATCGACCGAAGGATAATTATGCATACGCTTGCGCAAATAATGAATTGCACATTCGGCTTCGCACAAAAAGGGATGATGTTGGAGAGGTGCAACTCATCCATGGCGATCCATACGATTGGAGAAATGGACAATGGCAAACTCAAACCATACCTATGAGCAAAAGTGGTTCTGATCAATTGTTTGATTATTGGTTTGTGTCAGTACAACCTCCCTTCAGAAGGCTACGCTATGGTTTTCTTTTAAATGACGGGACGGAAACTATTTGTTTTACTGAAAAAGGATTTTATTCCGAACCTCCAACAAATGATGTTGCCTATTATTTCTGTTTTCCATTTATGAATAAGATTGATATATTCAACGCTCCTGAATGGGTTAAGAATACTGTCTGGTATCAAATTTTCCCTGAGAGATTTGCAAACGGTAACATTAAAAACAATCCAAAAGATACACTTCCTTGGGGCAGTACTGAACCATCACCAACCAACTTTTTTGGCGGTGATATGGAAGGTGTTATTCAGAATATCGATTACTTAAAGGATCTTGGTGTTAGTGGAATTTACTTTACTCCGATCTTTAAAGCACATTCGAATCATAAATATGACACGATTGACTATTTAGAGATTGATCCGCAATTTGGATCGAAGGTAACTTTTAGAAAACTAATAGAGGTTTGTCATTCGAACGGAATAAAGGTAATGCTGGATGCGGTATTTAATCATAGTGGATTTTACTTCCCTCAGTTTCAGGATGTACTCAAACACGGAGAGAAATCGCGGTATAAAAATTGGTTCCATATTAATGAATTTCCGCTTATTACTGAACCAAAACCTAACTATGATACATTTGCTTTTACTCCGTTTATGCCAAAATTAAATACGGAGAATCCCGAAGTAAAGGAATATTTGCTAGAGGTTGGCCGCTACTGGGTCCGGGAATTTAATATTGATGGTTGGAGACTTGATGTTGCCAATGAAGTAGATCATGCATTTTGGCGTGACTTCCGTAAAGAGGTAAAAGCAATCAAGCCCGATTTATATATCCTCGGTGAGATTTGGCATGACTCTATGCCGTGGCTACGTGGGGATCAGTTTGATGCGGTAATGAATTATCCTTTTACAACAAATATCCTTAACCTCTTTGCTAAGCAAAAGATAACAGTAAAAGAGTTCGTAGATAATATGACAGGTGTGGTTCACATGTACCCTAAAAATGTGAATGACTTTGCCTTCAACCTTGTGGGTAGCCATGACACACCTAGAATATTAACGGAATGTGGTGAGGACATTGAACGGGTGAAGCAGGTTTTCACTTTGCTATTAACCTTTATCGGGACACCGTGTCTTTATTATGGAGATGAAATTGGTATGACTGGAGGACAGGATCCCTTCTGTCGAAAATGTATGGAATGGGATAAGGAGAAGCAGAATGTTGATCTCTTTGAGCATATCCAAAAGTTAATCCATTTGCGTAAGGAGAATCCTTTGCTTGCGAATACTGGAGAGCTTTTCTTTATTCCTGCTGGTCCAGAGGACACATCTCTAGCCTTTGCAAAATCTGATGGAACAAAGACAGTGATGGTTATTCTTAATACATCTAACGAAAATGTTGAATACGCTGTACCATTCAATTTGACCGGAAAAACAATCACAAATCTTTGGAATCGTGAAGAAAAAACGAAGGTTACAAGTGATTTATTGACCATCCCATTGCAGAGCAAGGGATTTGCCATTATAGAATATTGATTGAAAAAATAGACCCGTGCTCCTTAAAAGGAACTCGGGTCTGTTTTTATTTTTTAAGAACAATGGCCTCATATGGCTTTAGTGTGCTTTTGTTACTCGATTCGTAATTTGAGATTACTACTTGATAATCTCGGATTTTTCTTAGTAGTTCTTCATTCTCTATTACAACTTCCTCTTGACTAAAATTACACAAAACGAGCAATTCCTCGTCCTGCCATTTACGTTTATAGGCAAACAATGCAGGATGCTCTTTTTCTAAAAGCTCAAAGTTTCCTTCAACAATAATATCCATCTTCTTTCTCAAAGCAATTAACCTTTGATAATAATAAAAAATGGAGTTCGAATCTTCTAGTGCATTATTAACATTGATTTCATTGTATCTTGGATTTACTTTTATCCACGGAGTACCTTTTGTAAAACCACCATGATCAGTATCATCCCATTGCATCGGTGTACGTGCATTATCCCTGCCTTTTACATAAATCGAATTCATTATTTCTTCGTGTGAGTACCCTAAACCTTTTCTCTCTTTGTACATATTGAGTGTTTCAATATCACGATAATCATCGAGTGACTCATACTTCACATTGGTCATTCCAATCTCTTCACCTTGATAGATATATGGAGTTCCCTGCATAAAATGAAGACAAGTTGCTAACATTTTCGCCGACTCTACACGATAATTCTGGTCATTCCCAAATCGGGAAACGACACGCGGCTGGTCATGATTATTCCAATACAGACTATTCCAACCTTTGTTATGGAGTCCCATTTGCCACTTTGTGAGATTATCCTTTAGGTCCCGCAAATCAAGTGGTTTTAAATTCCACTTCCCACCGGGCGCGCTGTCCAAATCCATATGCTCAAAGGTGAAAATCATGTTCACTTCATTTCTTTCAGGGTCAGTATATAATTTGGCATCATCTGTTGTGGCACCTGGCATTTCCCCGACTGTCATAATTGGATAGTGGGATAAAACCTCTTTGTTCATTTCTTGGAGAAACTCATGAATTCTTGGACCATTCATATAGTATTTGCCGCCATCACCAAATTGCTGACCTTCCTCAAGTTCACCATCAGGCAAATCAGGATTCTTGGATATCATATTAATTACATCCATTCGAAAACCATCAATGCCCTTGTCCAGCCAGTACTTCATCATCTGGTACACGTCTTGGCGAAGTGCAGGAGTCTCCCAATTTAAGTCTGGCTGCTTTTTCGAGAATAAATGTAAAAAATATTCTTCCGTTCCTTCATCATATTCCCATGCAGAACCACTAAAAACAGATCCCCAATTATTCGGTTCCTTCCGCCAGAAATAATAGTCTCGATAGGGATTATCTTTGGATTTTTTCGACTCAACAAACCATTGATGTTCATCAGATGTATGGTTAACAACTAAATCCATAATGATTTTCATCTCACGTTTATGTACTTCTTCGAGCATCTGGTCAAAGTCAGCCATTGTCCCAAATTCTCTCATAATTTTCTGGTAATCTCGGATATCATACCCATTGTCATCATTAGGTGAATCATAAACTGGGCTTAACCAGATAACATCTATCCCTAACATTTTTAGATAATCCAATTTTTTTATGATCCCCTGGATATCACCGATGCCATCTCCATTTGAATCATTGAAGCTTCGAGGATAAATCTGGTAAACCACACTTTTCTTCCACCACTCACTGTTCTTTTTCATTTGATACCCTCCCTACTTGATAAACAAAGATACTATAACATAGTTTGTAGTTCAAAATGAAGGACAACTCGGTTTGAAAAACCATGCGAGTTGTCCTTCATACCTTCGATGAAGAGAGCAAAAACAAAAAAAAGACCCTCATTCTAGAGGATCTTTCGATTATTCCTTGTCAGGGCTATTGACCATTATTCCTGCTACTTGTGTTAATCTATCATAAAAGGCTAACCCTGCTGGATTCTGATCTAGTCCAATTTCCTGAAAGGCTTCTTTCATACAACGTAACCAACACTGCGCTCTTCTGGGAGTCACCTCAAACGGGAGATGGCGTTCTCTCATCGCTGGCGGGCCAAATTCCTGACTGTATAATGCCGGCCCACCTAAAAATTGCGGCAGAAACATCCGCTGCTTTCGTTTGATTTCTTCCATATCACCTTCAAATAATGGCCGTAATTCCGGATCATCATATACCCGTGGGTAAAATGCATCAACAAGTTTATCGATTGTTTCTTGGCCACCTATTTCACTGTAAAGGGATTTAAAACTGTAAGACAATATGTTCACCCGCTTTATTTTTTCCTTTGATTATAAAGTGAAACCAGAATGCGTTTCGTGATATAAATCACACTTATACACTTTTTGGACATATCTTTTCAAATTACTTCCAACACCTTTATAAAGAATCTTAGTTAGTTGGCGCAACTAATTCTACTTTTATACGATCCGGGTCCTCAAAGAAAACAGAATAGTAGTCCTTCCCACCAGCATAGGGGTGTCTATCCTTATACAAGATGGATATTCCTTTTTCCTCGAGTTCCTTTGTGACGGAATCGACCTGCTCTTTGGACTTTGCATGAAAGGCCAGATGGTTCAACCCAACTCTTGATCGGTGATAAGGGATCTCCAAGAAACGCTGTTCAGTTTGGACAAACACAAGATACGTTTCATTGTATTTCCAACTGATTCCCTGTTCCCACTTTTGGTATGTCTCGTATCCTAACTTAATCAAGAGCCAATCCCAGAACTCGATAGATTTTTCTAAATTAGAAACATAAATTTCAACATGATGGAGCACTTTTACAATTCCTCAGAAATCTTTGATTTTTTCCCTTTGCCTATTTGTTTCCAGGCTAGCACTACTGCTAAGGTAACAACGGTACCGACGATTGCTTCGGGTATGCCACTTGTAACAGCAACTGTCCACGCTACCTCAACGGACATATACCCTCTGACAACCGCCATTGTTAAAACTAGTCCTGTGTTTGTCAATGTTCCTAAAAACGCTGCAGTGCCAACCGCAAGATACTCACTCCTGCGACGAATTCCTACGTATACAAGCCAAGCAACAACCCCAATAAAAAGACGCGGTAAGATGGCAACTAGCGGATCTTTAAAGAGTGGAACCGTTGCATTAAGAAAAGATGATACCCCAAAAATCAAGCCGACAATAAAACCGACAACCGGTCCTTGCATGATTCCACCGATAATGGCTGGAATATGCATGATTGTGGCATTCCCTGCTGCTGTTGGAACCGGAATATACCCTAGGCGTGTGACACCCAAAAGAATCGCGACAGCACCAAGTACTCCAGCGATAACAATACTACGAACTGTTAATGTGCTTTTCATAAAACCTCTCCCCTTTACGATCTAATACGGAAACGGATAAAAAAGTAATAGTATTGAAAATAAAAGTCCTACAATTAGTACCAGATAATCTCTTGCTAATGCTTTATAAACAGAATACGTGCTTCGGTCATTTCCTGGTGTGTAGCAGCGCGATTCCATTGCGAAAATAAGATCTTCTGCTCTTGATAGCGCGATATTAAATAATGGAATGATAATTGGAAGCATATCTTTTGTCCGCTGAATAATTTTCCACCAGCTACCAGAACCAAAATCTGCCCCTCTGGACGCCTGAGCCTTCATCATTTTTTCCATCTCCATTGCAAAGGTTGGAACAAAACGAATCGCAATGGTAACGATTAATGATAGTTCATGAACAGGGAAGTTGATTTTTTTCAATGGACTTAACAGGCTTTGAATCGCATGTGTGAGTGCCGTTGTTGATGTAGATAATGTTAGCACACTGCTTAAGAAAATAATCTCCACAAATCGAACAGCTGAGACAATCACTAAACGGATACTTTCACTTGTAACCAGGATAAATCCATAGTCAAAGTACACCGTACCACCTGAAAAGATTCTCCCCTGGAACAGTAGCTGCAGAACAGCCAGAATGATAATAAACGGAATCGCAGGCTTGACTCCTGATAACCCATAACTAATCGGAATTTTCGATGCCAGGAATAAATAGATAGATAAAAGCAAACCAATGGCATTTCCAAAATAACTCGTATTAAGGGCAATCGCTACGACTAACACTGTAAACACTAACAGTTTAATTCTCGGATCCAATTGATGGATAAACGAGCCGGTTGGAACGTACTGACCTATGGTAATATTTCGAGATAATTCAAATTCGCTAGCCATGATTCTTTCCCTCTCCCCCAGTAAGAATCTTAGTGATTTCATTCGATGCCTCTGGAATGGAGAAAGCAGTAGTATTCACCTTGTAGCCAAGATCACTGAGTCGGTAGAGAACCTGCACCGTTTCTGGCGTTCCTATTTTGTATTGCTGCAATTTTTCCTTGTTGGTAAATATCTCTTCTGGCGTTCCTGATAAACTGGCCGTTCCACCTGCCATCACATACACCCTATCAGCAAGATAGGCCACTTCCTCCATATTGTGTGAAACAAAAATGACGGTTAACT
>JAQSXG010000516.1 GCA_029256785.1 Neobacillus sp. | reverse complement strand
CATCTATACGATATTGTTCTTCACATAATGTTTTTACAACCATCAATACACTTTCAATTCGTTTCATTCCTACCTCCAGCCTTTCACTAATTGAAATTTTATTATGTTGAATGTATTTATATGATTAGCTAAGGGCTACATTCGGCGAGTAAAGGCAACTATGATCTGGACGATATTATAATTTATCTAAATATTCCCATTTTACTTCGTGGTTTTCTGTCAGAAATCCTGCAACCCAATAGTATGGCATCCTACTCATATTGAAATATACATCAAGATTTTACATATTGTGCAAGCCTTTTATAAATAATTTCAAACCCATGTTGAATCTCATGAGTATTTGTGCGGGAAATACTTAAGCGTACGCCTTTTTCCCCATAAGAGTTTTGTAAAAAATATAAATTTCCTGGAGTTACAAGAACATGATGTTTCTGTAAATCAGCAATAAAACGCCCTTCGTCAATATAATGGGGTAACTTCAGATAAGCATAAAAGCCACTTTCACCGCCACTATATTGTACATCATATTCTCCCATTTTCTTCAGATTACTTGCTAAACATCCTAAGCGCTGTGCTAATTCTTTTTTGATAGCGGTCACATATTTTTCTAATAATTTATTACGTATGTAGATTTCCAGCGTAGCCTGAGAGACTAGGGATGCTGAAAAATAAGAATGGTAGTAGGAATACATTGCATGCTTCTCAAAAATCGGAATTAAATGTGTGGGAAGTACTACAATCCCAATGCGAAACCAAGGAATAATCTTAGAAAAACTTTTCAAATAAATATGGTGAAAATGATCACCGTACGCATAAATTGGATCGTATTTATGATCTAAGGAAATATCGCTGCAGTAGTCATCTTCCACAATGTATACATTATACTTATCAGCCAAGGCTGCAATCGCTTTTCTCTGGCTGGTACCGTATGCGGTTCCTAATGGATTATGATTGCGAGGTACGGTATAAAAGAACTTTATTTTCTCTGTCTTAAAAAGAGTTTCAAGTTCATCTAAATCAACACCCTGTTTCGATCGTCTAATCCCCCTCACATCAGCTCCCCAATGTTCTAAGAATCGAATACAAAATCCATAGGTCGGCTGCTCTATTAAAATCACATTCTTCTGATTCGGAAAAGGCATCTGTGTCATTATGCTTAATGCTTGCTGGACTCCTAAGTTGATATAGATATTCTTTGCCCTAGTAAAGACTTGAAAATCCGTGAGATATTTGGGAATCATACTGCGAAGAGAATCTGTACCATGTAAATGACGGTGAATTGAATACTGATTGCTGCTATCGACTGCTCGATCAAGGCAATGCTTAAGGTCGGGTATCTGCATATCACCAATAATAGGATTCCCTGTTGAAAAATCAATGACAAAAGTGTTCATTTTCTCCATTCTGGGTAGATTCTCCACAATATAGTAGCCGCTTTGGGGCACAGAGTAAACCAAATGTTTACTCTTTACTATCTCATAGGCTTTCACCACTGTACTTTGACTACAATGATAGGTTTGAGATAAAGCCCGAATCGAAGGCAATTTTTTTCTTCCCTTATAACGTCCCAACCTTATATTTTCTTCCAGATCTTCTGTAATGATTTGATAAATATCCTTCATTATAACCTCCAAACTGTACTAGTACAGTTGCATCCAATGCTGATTGCAGCACCTCTGGTATGGGGATATGATTAATTATAGGAAATATATTCAATTGGTAGGAGGGAATCTTGATGAGCGGATTAAAAATTGTGACTATTGGCGGTGGTTCCAGTTATACACCAGAGATTGTTGAAGGCTTTATTAGACGATATGAGGAATTGCCAGTTCGCGAACTATGGCTGGTGGATATTGAAACTGGCAAGGAAAAATTAGAGATTATCGGTAATCTTGCCAAAAGAATGGTAAAGAAAGCCGGAGTACCGATTGCCATCTACACGACTTTGAACCGAAGAGAAGCGCTGCCAAATGCAGACTTTGTCACAACCCAGTTTCGAGTAGGGTCGTTAGATGCCAGAATAAAAGATGAAAGAATTCCGTTGCGTCATGGTTATATCGGGCAAGAGACCAATGGAGCCGGCGGAATGTTCAAGGCACTGCGAACCATTCCTGTCATGCTGGAAATTGACCAGGACATGGCAGAGCTGTGTCCTGATGCTTGGCTCATTAATTTTACGAATCCTTCCGGAATCGTAACAGAGGGAGTACTTCGCTATGGCAAAACAAAAAAAATTATCGGCTTATGCAATGTACCTATCGGAATGGAAATGGGCGTGGCGAAACTCTTTGATGTTGACAGCAATAGAATCCGAATTGATTTTGCTGGTTTGAATCATATGGTATTTGGTTTGTCTGCCTATATGGATGGCAACGACATTACAAAATCTGTCATTGACAAAATTGCTGACGGCAAGATGGGAAGCACGGTAAAAAACATTATGAACATTGATTGGGTTCCAGAATTTGCAGCTGGTCTATCGATAATACCCTGCCCCTATCATCGATATTATTTCAAACGGCAAGAAATGCTGGAGAAAGAATTAGAAGAATTTTCGAAAGGGGAGACGAGAGCCGAAATTGTAAAAAACCTGGAAAATGATCTTTTTCAGTTGTACAAAGATCCTGCATTAGACTCTAAGCCACCCCAGTTAGAACAACGTGGCGGAGCATATTACAGCGATGCTGCCTGCCGGTTAATCAGCTCAATCTACAACGACAAAGGTGATATCCAGCCAGTAGATACAAGGAACAATGGTGCTCTTGCCGGCATTTCTCCCGACTCTGTTGTCGAAGTAAGCTGTGTGATTACCAAGAATGGTCCCCGCCCGCTTACTATGGGTGAACTCCCTATTGAAATAAACGGACTGGTACAGCAAATCAAATCTTTTGAAAGAGTCGTAATTGATGCTGCCGTTACCGGTGACTACAATAAAGCGCTGCTGGCAATGACAATCAATCCTCTTGTCTCTTCTGACACAATGGCAAAAGTTTTATTAGATGAGATGCTGGAAGCCCATCAAAAGGATTTGCCCCAATTCTCATCGTATTTTGTCTCGAAAGGATAAGTGAATCACTCATATAAAATAACGTCAGATCTCTCCATGGATCTGACGTTATTTTATATGGAAGATCATACATCGAGTGTATAATTTTAATTTCATAATCCAGCTGCTGCTCAGCAGTATCTACAAAGAGCTGCTTAGATGAAAAATTCCTCATTATATGCTACTCTTTAAACATTAAGATCATTTCTTCAATTAAATCTTTTGCCAAAATAGCCGTCATTAAATGATCCTGAGCGTGAATTAACAAGAGGTTTATTTCTTGTTTTTCGCCCCGGGCTTCAGACTGCAATAACTCCGTCTGAATCTGATGAGCTGCTATTAATTGTTTCTTTGCCTGGGCAATACTCTCCTCTGCTGCAATAAAATTCTTTTCCCGTGCGTATTTCAATGCTTCCAAGGCATGACTGCGGGCATCGCCCGCATGCAATATAATTGTAAAAGCGACTTGTTCCTTCTCCATGTTTATCTCCTTCTATAAAAATTACGATTGTCTTAATGCATATGCTTGCTCAAGAACTTTTTTGCCATCTACCATGCCATAGCTTACAGAATCAATGACTGCAAAGCCTTTCTTCTTGCCAGCAGCAATTTCGCCAATGGCCTTTGCTTTATATCTGATTTGGGGACCGATCAAAATTACTTCACAATTATCGATAAATTCTTCCAGCTGATCTACAGAACAAGCAAAAATTTCATCATTGCTGCCATTTTCATTACTTTCTTTTTGCATTTTAGTCACCAAT
>JAQSXG010000515.1 GCA_029256785.1 Neobacillus sp. | reverse complement strand
GGAGCCTCCTCGTCGCTTCGCTCCTGCGGGGTCTCCCGTGACTTGCTCTTCCCGCAGGAGTCTCGTGCCTTCCGCTCCAATCAACAAAACTTATCTATATCCTCATTTACGAATAATTTTCACAGACTTCGTTAAGTTCTTTTAGTACATTTTCAACTTCGTTCCATGAGTAGATGGATGCGCCTGAGGCTAGTGGATGACCGCCGCCGTTGAACTTTTTGGCAATCCCATTAATTACTGGACCTTTTGAACGTAAACGCACCCTTATTTGATCTTCTTCCTCTATAAAGAAGACCCAAGCTTTGATCCCCTTTACATTGCCTAATGTTCCGACAAGTAAAGATGCATCAGGTGCATTGGCACCGAATTCCTCCAAAAGTTCTTTTGTAAGCATAACGGAAGCCACACCACTGCTCTGTAACTCAAAGTTCTGCAAAATATAGCCGTTTAACTTTATGAGATTTGGTTCAAGATCATACATCCCATCATAGAGTTCGGTTCTAGAAAATTTATAATGAATCAATTCACCCGCGTAAGCAAATGTTTTATCGGTTGTACTTGGAAATAGGAATCTACCTGTGTCCCCAACAATTCCCCCATAAAGAAGCCTTGCCGCCTCATCATTTATTTTCAACCCATGATCTTTACCAAATAAATAGAATTCATAAATCATCTCACTGACTGAGCTAGCTGTGGTATCAACCCATAGTAAATCACCATATGGATCCTCATTAGGGTGGTGATCAATTTTTATTATCTTATCACCTAATGAATAACGAGTATCACAGATTCTAGCTGCATTGGCTGTATCACAGATAATCACTAGAGCTCCATTATAAACTTCATCATCAATCACATCTAGCCTGCGCATAAAATGAAGCGATTTCTCTTCCTTTCCAACCGCATATACCTTTTTATCTGGGTAGGATGCTTTTAATATCTCAACTAAACCGCACTGTGAGCCATATGCATCTGGATCCGGACGAACATGCCGATGGACAATAATTGTTTCATAATGTTGAATGGCTGCTAATATTTCTGCTTTCAATAAAATCACCTTATCTATTGTTTTTTATACCAATTGTAGCATTTTGCTAAAAATAACGTTACAATAATAAAAGATTTTTGATATGGAGGAAGAAAAAATGTCTTTTCTAGTTGCACTGATTGTAATATTTTTTGCCTTCTATTTATTTTATAAAACAAAATACTTTAGAAGTAAGCGGCCTGTCGAAAAGAAATGGCTTTCGGCAAAATCAAACATCGCACTAGGTCTCTTTGTTGCCTTCTTTGGTATTAATCATTTATTTTTCGTATCCCAAACAACTGTAACAGTTATTGTTGCTGTCATATTTATTGTTTATGGAACGGTATTTGCATGGATAGGGTATAAAAAATATAAACATTACCTTCCGTTCGCTGTTTCAGAAGCTGAAAGTATTAAAGCGAATTAGATCCATAAACAAAGAGGAGAGCCGCTCATCCATTGAGCGGCTTTTTTGTTTACTTAATTCCTGTCAATTAACTGACACATCATCATCGCTTTACCGACAAGGATTCCTTCCTTGAAAACCTCTACGTCAACCTTACCAAATTTTCTACCTACCTCTAAAACCTTCGGGAATACTTCTAATATACTCTCCATTTGCACCGGTTTCATAAAGTAGATTGTCATATTTTCAACCACTAAGTCACCTTTTTTATAGCTTCTTAGTATTCGGTTTGCTGCCTCTGTAACGATGGTTGTAAACACACCATATGAGATGGTTCCCAGGTGATTTGTCATTTGCGGGCTAACTTCAAGGGTGTAGACTTCCTCCCCTTTTTCTTTTTCACGCATGACGATTAGCTGATTGGTAACAATATCATCTATTGTTTCTCCCACTTGAGGTTGGCGCTGGTTCATTTGCAGTGCTTTTAAAACGTCCTGTCTGCTGATAATTCCTTCTAACCGATTTGAATCATCGACAACCGGAAGCACCTCTATCCCTTCCCAGACCATCATATGAGCAGTTGAAGCAACACTTGTTTTCCCGCTAACAGTCATTGGAGTTTTCGTCATAATTTTGTCGATTGACAGGTCAAAATTCTGACCCATGATATCCTTTGCAGTCACCATTCCGTGTATCTTCATGTTTTGGTCAACAACAGGATAACGACTATGCTTCGTTTCATTATTATAATCATGCCATTTTGAAACCTTATCGGAAGTTCTTAAGAAAAATGTATCCTCTAATGGTGTTAATATATCTTCAACAAGAATGATTTCCTTTTTAATTAATTGGTCATAGATGGCGCGGTTAATCATGGTTGCAACTGTAAAAGTATCATAGCTAGTTGAGATAACTGGCATTTCGAGCTTATCTGCAAGCTTTTTCACGGAATCCTCGGTATCAAAACCACCTGTGATTAGGACTGCAGCACCTGCCTTTAATGCAAGTTCATGCGCCTGGTCGCGATTTCCGATGATTAAAAGGTTATTCGGACCGGTGTAGCGCATCATCGCCTCTAACTTCATGGCACCGATAACAAATTTATTAAGTGTTTTATGCAGTCCCGCTTTACCCCCTAAAACCTGTCCATCCACAATATTGACCACTTCTGCAAAGGTAAGTTTCTCAATATTTTCTTTTTTCTTCCGCTCAATTCTAATCGTACCGACTCGTTCAATTGTGCTTACATAACCCTTATTTTCTGCTTCCTTGATGGCTCTATATGCCGTTCCCTCACTTACTGACATCGCCTTGGCGATTTGACGAACTGAAATTTTCTCCCCTACAGGAAGCATATCAATGTATTGCAGTATTTGTTCATGCTTTGTAGCCAAGAACTTTCACCCTTTATGTTTATATTCCAATACCGCGAAAGTCATATCTCTTTCGGATTCTGCTACATTTATTATAGAGTTAAAGTAGCCTCGATTCAATGCGGTCTGAAATATAATACATGAACATTAGTAAAAAGAACGAGATTTTTTCTTTAATCTTACTGGCTGTTGCTTTTTACCAGCTTGTTTTGGACTATACAGCATACCAGTTAGATTTCCTGCAATAACTATCAGTGCAAAACTAAGCCAAGCCAGTGTAAATGTACCCTGTAATCCCTCCGCAAAAACGGATAATCTAGGAACAGCGAAATACAGCATGAATCCACAAAGTAATAAGCAAAGTAAATATCTGTTCTTTTTCATTTCCTTTTCCTCCTAAAATAGGCTTGTTTCATCTTTATGCTTCAAAGTGGAAAAAAAGTAGATGAAAAATGAATTATGCTTACAATTCTATTGCTTCTCCTGGTATCAGTACTTTCCCATTTTTATCTTCAAGCAGTTCTATAAATTGATTTGGATCTTGTTTGATCGGTGGAAACGTATTGAAATGGATAGGTACAATCGTTTTTGCCCCTAATAGTTTTGCAGCATATGCTGCATCCTCCGGTCCCATCGTAAAATTATCACCGATAGGAAGGAATGCCAGATCAATAGGGTGGCGTTCCCCGATCAGTTTCATATCGGAAAATAGCGCAGTATCACCTGCATGATAGACCGTTTTCCCTTCATTCATAAACAGTATTCCCGCTGGCATGCCACAATAGATAATTTCTTCTTTTTCATCATTAATAAAGCTAGAACCATGAAAGGCTTGCGTCATTTTAACCTTACCAAAATCAAATTGATAGGCTCCACCGATATGCATCGCATGCGTTTTTACTCCTTGCCAGCTTAAATATGTTGCAAGCTCATGATTTGCAATCACTAGAGCATCATGTTTTTTTGCGAGTTCTATAGTATCTCCGACATGATCACCATGACCAT
>JAQSXG010000514.1 GCA_029256785.1 Neobacillus sp. | reverse complement strand
GGAGTAACAGTCGATGAACTAAAACAATATCTAAAGGAGAATAAGGATGAGCTTCGCCAGCGCATCAGAACAAGAAAATACCAACCACAAGCTGCCTTAAGAGTGGAAATCCCAAAAGAAAATGGCAAGATGCGCAAATTGGGAATACCAACAGTAGTGGATAGAGTAGTTCAACAAGCCATTCATCAAGTTCTCAGTCCGATATTTGAAAAGCAATTCAGCGAATTTAGTTACGGTTTTAGACCAAAGAGAAGCTGTGAGATGGCTATTATAAAAAGCTTGGAATTTCTAAATGATGGACAAGATTGGGTAGTAGACATTGACCTAGAAAGATTCTTCGATACAGTTCATCACGATAAACTCATGCGAATTATCGCCAACACAATTGATGATGGTAATGTCGTCTCGTTAATCAGAAAATACTTAGTCAGTGGAGTCATGGTGAAAGGGAAATATGAAGAAACACCAGTTGGGACTCCGCAAGGAGGAAACCTTAGTCCGTTATTGAGTAACATTATGTTAAATGAACTCGATAAGGAACTAGAGAAAAGAGGACTACGATTCGTGAGATACGCTGATGACGCTCTCATCTTTGTGAAGAGCGAAAAAGCAGCGAACAGAGTGATGAAGACAATCGTGAGATTTATAGAAGGAAAATTAGGGTTAATAGTTAATGCAGAAAAGAGCAAAATCTCTCGCCCAAAAGATTTAAAATTCTTAGGCTTTGGATATTATTATGATACTAAAAACAAGAGGTATCTAGTAAGACCCCATCCCATTTCAATACAGAAGTTCCAAAGGAAGCTTCGGAAATTTACGAAGCGAAACTGGAGTGTTCCGCTAGATTTCCGAATTTTAAAACTGAAACAAGTCATACTTGGGTGGGTCAATTACTTTAGAATCTCAAATATGAAAAAGGCATTGACTGAGATAGATAAGAAGCTTCGCTCCAGAATCAGAGTTATCATCTGGAAGCAATGGAAGGTATCAAAGAAACAAATCAAATCACTTGTTCAATTAGGGATTCCTGAGGAAGAGGCGAAAGGATTAACTTTCTGTCGAAGAGGTTACCGGTATATCGGATTATCGAAAGTCGTACAAAGAGCAATATCAAACAAAAGACTAAAGCAGAGGGGACTGCCCTCTGCCTTAGAACACTATCTAAAAGTACACACTGTAATATAAATTGAACCGCCGTATACGGAACCGTACGTACGGTGGTGTGAGAGGGGCGAAAATAATTAATTATTTTCCCTCTACTCGATTAGTGGACCAATTGATGTTTATCGTAATAAATATGAATTGCCTTAAAAGGATACACTAATAGCATCAGCTTACAAGGAGGCAATATATGAAATCATTTGTTGTAGGGTTCCATCAAGAAGATAATGTTGATAGCATGCAAATTCAAAAGCTTAATCAGGAGGACTTTGAAAAAGCGACTGAAGGGGGAACAAGACATCTCTTTGACTTAGATACAAATATTGGCTTTTTTGTCTTTTTTGACGCTGAAGACGCGGATGGAGATGTATCCTACATGGTACTTCAATATGAGGATACGAGTGATGAGGATAGCCATGAGGATCCGGTTGGTTGCTACAGTTTCCAGTTAAAGGACTTTTATGAGCTTACTGCACTCTACTTGAATGACCTCGACTTTATTGAAGAAGAAAATGAAGAAGAACAAGAATACGGACCCATTCACCATTTGGGGCATCTCCTGTTCCATATCGTTGAAGAAGGTAAAGACCTCGAGGTATAAAGAGAAAACAAGCACCAGGCTTGAAGCCAAGTGCTTGTTTTTTTATTCCTGCTTTTCTTTAGTTGGGACTTCTACTCTAGAGTTTCCCATGAAAAAGATAGTAATGGCAGCGAGAGCGATTGGAATCAAGGAAAGCAAAAACGTGTGTGTGATTGAATCTGACATCGCTAGAATAATTTTATCTAAAACCATTTCGGGTATGTTGGCACGTTCATCTGCTTGGAAAATTTGCCTTGGATCCATCTCAAACATACCAATTTGACTACCAGTACCCTGCATCCCCTTAAATGCTTCCTTTAGCTTGTCAGTAAACATATTGTTCTGAAGCGTACCAAATATCGTAATTCCAAGTGTCATCCCAAACGAGCGCAAGAAGGAGTTCGTTGAGTTGGCTGAACCACGGTATTGTGGCTCCAAATTGTGCAAGGATGCAGTTGGTAATAATGAGAAGGAGAATCCGACTCCAAAACCGACAAGTATCATATAAATTGTCAGCAGTGCTTGTGTTGTATCAATTGTCATTGTCCCTAGGAAAAACATCCCCACCGCATAGGAAACAATAGATAGTAACATTAAATTGCGATATGAAGTTTTAGTTAAGAATATCCCCCCGACTGAGCTCCCTGCTACCGAGCCTAACATCATGGGTGTCAAAATTAACCCCGCATTCTTAGCAGACCCTCCGTAAACAGCCTGAACGAAAATCGGAATAAACACGGTTAAAATAATAAAAGTACCGCCATATAAAAAGGAGAGAATTTGCGATGTCGCGAATAAACGTCTTTTGAAGAGCCATAGCGGTAAGATTGGCTCTGCTGCTTTTAATTCTGCTATGAAAAAGGCGACGAAGAAAACAGCAAAACTCGAAAATAGGCTAACAATCGGTAGTGAATCCCAAGCATATTCTTTTCCGCCTAGCTCTAGGGCAAACATTAAACTTACAACTGAAATCACTAGTGTAATTGCACCAATCCAATCAATTTTTTGCTTAGAGTACTCTAGTGACTCTTTGTAATAACGTGTAATAAGAATAAAGGAAACAATACCAATAGGAACATTAACATAAAAGATCCAATGCCAACTGAAATAGTCTGTTATGTAAGCACCTAACAGTGGGCCCAATACACTTGAAGCACCAAAAACGGCCCCCAGTAAACCTGTCATTTTTCCGCGTTTCTCAGGTGGAAAGATGTCAAACACAATCGTAAAGGCAATCGGCATCAAGGCTCCACCGCCAATCCCTTGAATTGCACGAAAAATACTAAGTTGAACGATACTTTGTGCGATACCACAAAGGGCAGAACCAAACAAGAATACAACTAATCCAAAAATAAAAAACCGTTTTCGTCCATACATATCAGATAGTTTCCCGAAAATCGGCATACCTGCCATTACGGCGACCATATAGGCGGATGTAACCCAAATAAACTTATCAAAACCACCGAGGTCTGAAACAATGGTACCCATTGCCGTAGCAACAATCGTGTTATCCATGGCAGACATTAGGATGGCTAGGAGCAAGCCGGTGACTACCAACTTCAGATTACTATGTTCATTGACCATGAATATCCCCTCTTTTTTTAAGATAAAAAAATCCCTCTATTGTAAACAGTTCAACACTGATTACAATAAAGGGACTACTTTCCTTTATTGCGAGAATATTATACCATAAATTTCCTTTGTGGAAATATAGGGATTCATAAAAAACTCTTCTTACTTTAAAAGGTCGTGGTCAACGTAACGCTCGCCATTTAACTCACTAATTACATTAATCGCTACTTTTGCTCCATCTCCAGCAGTAACAATGGTATGTACGCTAACACCGGCGATTGTTCCTGCTGCCCAAATGCCGTCAATATTTGTTTTTCCATTATTATCGACATCAAGAATTGTTTTCACTCTTGGCTCTGTACCAGGCTTCGTTGTTAAGCTAGATGCTTCGGCAACATCCGCGAAGAATCCTGTCGCAACAATGACGTGCTTTGCTTGATACTCTCCATTGTCAGAAGCTACTTTAAAACCTCCATCGATTTTGTCAATCTTTGTAACA
>JAQSXG010000024.1 GCA_029256785.1 Neobacillus sp. | reverse complement strand
GATACAGATAAAGATAATGAACCTAAACCAGGAACAAATCATCCACCTGAAGAAAAACCACCAGTTGAAACTCCCGTGGAAGAACCCAAAGAAGAAAAGCCAACAGACCCTCCCCCTCCTGAACCAAAAGAAATTGTCATACCCGAAAATGAAATGATTGAATATAAGGTTGTGAAAGGTGATACGCTTTGGTCTATTTCAATGAGAGCTGGGGTCACGGTTGAGAAGATAAAACGTTGGAACAACCTCCCCTCAGAAGTTATTTATGTGGGACAGATATTGAAACTATATGGAAAAAACGTCGAACCACCACCGCCTACAGAACCGCCAAAGCAGGAGGATCCGCCTGCCACTGCTTCTTCAGTAATCATATCCCACGGAAATCTTCATAAGAAGGAAATTGCATTGACCTTTGATGCTGGCAGTGATGCAATTGGCATCGGAATTTTAGATGTTTTAAAAAAGCATTATATCAAGGCAACCTTTTTTCTAACTGGAAGTTGGGCTGCTAAATTTCCAAACTACGCCAAAAGAATTGCTGAAGAGGGGCATGAAATTGGAAATCACACTTATTCCCATCCAGATGCTACGAAGACGAATACCAACATTTTCAATGAGGATATGATTAAAGCTGAAGAAGCCATTATGAAAGCAACGGGTATTTCACCACGCCCCTTTTTCCGTTTTCCGTATGGTTCTTCCACAACCGCTGCACTTAAAGAACTCGGAGAATCAGGGTATCCATATAGTATCCACTGGTCACTCGATTCTATAGACTGGCAACAGCCTTCAGTTGAGGTAATTATTTCACGAATACAAACAGGAGCTAGCAATGGTGATATTATCCTCATGCATATTGGTGGGATCAATACCGCAGAAGCCGTTGACAAAGTTATTCCGATATTAAAGGTCATGGGGTATGAACTTGTCACTGTTGGAGAATTGCTAGATTTATAGGGCATTCTATAAAAATAAAAAGGCCAAACGTTCTGTGAAAAACAAGAACGCTTGGTTTTTTTTATTTTCCGCTGTTGACATAAAAATAAAATATATGTTATTTTAATATACATATATTTTATCACTCTACCAATTTAACAGACTAAAGCATCTGGAAAGGAACATCAATATGAATGCTGTAATTATTGCCGTTATCGTCATGTTAGTTTTAAGCCTATTACGTGTAAATGTTGTACTTGCATTAATAGCAGGAGCAATTATTGGGGGTTTAACAGGAGGCTTAACAATTAATCAAACAATTGAAGTGTTTACAAATGGTTTGGGCGGAAGTGCAGAAGTTGCCTTAAGCTATGCATTACTAGGCGGCTTCGCTGTCTCTCTTTCAAGGACAGGTTTACCTAACTTACTGGTTGAATGGGTATTAGGGCTGGTTAGGAAAGATGGAGAATCTAGTAGAAAAAGTTATTCCAAGGCACTAATAGTTTTTTCCATACTAATAATAGCTTGTTTTTCCCAAAATGTTATACCAATACACATTGCATTTATTCCAATTTTGATACCGCCTTTGTTAACCTTAATGACTGAATTAAAAATCGACCGAAGACTAATAGCGTCGGTGTTAACGTTTGGTCTAACAGCACCTTACATTTTGTTACCGGTTGGATTCGGAAAAATTTTCCAAGGAATCTTAGCAACAAATATGGAACAGAGTGGTCTTAAGGTGCAAATGAGTGACATTCCAATCGCAATGATTATCCCAACAGTAGGAATGGTTGTTGGTTTGTTAATTGCTATCTTTTTCTCTTATCGAAAGAAAAGAGAGTACAAGGAAGTAGAAATTGTCCAAGTGGAAAAAGGTGTTTATTCGAAAGTCGGAATTATTTTTGCATTGATTTCAATTATTGTAGCTTTAGCTGTTCAACTTATCTTAGAATCAATGATTATCGGCGCTTTAGCCGGGATTGCTATATTGTATCTAAGTGGTTCGATTAAGTGGAAGGAAGCAGACGATCTTCTCACAAATGGTATGAAGATGATGGCGTTCATCGGTTTTGTCATGCTGGCCGCATTTGGGTTTGCAGATGTACTTAAAGAAACCGGTGACGTCGATTCTCTTGTTACACAATCAGCAGCACTTATAGGCGGAAGTAAGGCACTAGCAGCATTATTAATGCTACTTGTTGGATTGCTCGTGACTATGGGCATCGGTTCATCTTTTTCGACCATTCCAATCATCGCAACCATTTTTGTGCCCCTCTCACTTGAGCTTGGATTCAGCCCAATGGCTACCATTGCATTAGTTGGAACTGCCGCTGCTTTAGGCGATGCTGGTTCACCTGCTTCTGACAGCACACTTGGACCAACCGCAGGATTAAATGCTGACGGTCAACATAATCATATTTGGGATACTTGTGTACCAACATTTATCCATTACAATATACCGCTAATCATTTTTGGTTGGATTGCAACCATGAGTTTATAGATAAATACAGGGTTCCCCATTATCGGGGGACCTTTTATTAATATAATGATAACTAATCTAGCCACTTTTTAAATCCCTAAAACACTCTCCTAATTAAACGTCGACATTTACCTAAATTGGACAGAAAAAAATGCAACCGCTTTCAACGAAATTCCTCTTTTTCATATTCAGAATCATTTTATTAATTGTGGAATTATGTCGAATTGTTTTGATGACTGGAACCTTATGTAAATACTTATTACATGTTATAATCTACTAAAATGTTATTTTAATATTATAAATATTTAAAATTAATAGTGAATGAAAGGGAGGATTAATAGTTTAATATGCAAACTAATACAACATGTCACACTATTCCACAGCCTAAAACGTATGGACCGCTCGGCAATCTTCCACAACTTAATATTGAACAGCCAACACAGTCCATCGTTAAACTTGCTTATGAATTCGGACCGATTTTTAAACTTAAATTCCCTAGTGGCACAGGTATATTTATTTCTTCTGCTGAATTAGTGAAAGATGCTTCGGATGAAAAACGGTTTGATAAACTTGTGAATGCTCCATTGCAAAAAGTTCGTGCCTTTTCAGGAGATGGACTTTTTACCAGTTGGACCAAGGAAGAAAACTGGAAGAAAGCACATAATATTCTTCTTCCTAGCTTTAGTCAGAGTGCGATGAAAGCCTATCACTCAATGATGGTTGATATTGCCGTTCAACTCGTCCAGAAGTGGTCACGGTTAAATTCTGATGAAAGTATTGATGTAGCGGAGGATATGACTCGATTAACTCTTGATACAATTGGGTTATGTGGATTCAATTATCGTTTTAACAGTTTTTACCGTGAAGAATCTCATCCCTTTATTAAAAGTATGACTTTTGCTCTTGATGAAGCGATGAATCAAAGTAATCGTCTAGGGATTCAGGATAAACTTATGGTAAAGAAAAAGCGCCAGTTTCAGCAGGATATACATACAATGGTTTCGCTAGTGGATCGAATTATTGAAGAACGTAAAAATAGTGACAGCGCTGACTTCGAGGACTTTCTCTCTCGAATGCTAAACAGTGCCGATCCAGTAACTGGTGAAAAGCTGAGTGATGAAAATATTCGTTATCAAATTATTACGTTTTTAATTGCAGGGCATGAAACAACAAGTGGCTTATTATCCTTTGTTTTGTATTTCCTTATGAAGCATCCTGAAAAGTTAGCGAAGGCATATGAAGAGGTTGATCGGGTTTTAACCGATCCTACTCCAAGCTACCAACAAGTTCGTGGTTTAAAATATATACGGATGATTCTAAATGAATCTCTCAGACTTTGGCCCACCGCTCCCCTCTTCTCACTATACGCTAAGGAAGACACATTGCTTGCGGGAAAATATCCTCTTAAAAGGAGAGATGTTGTGAATATACTGCTTCCAAAGCTACACCGTGATACAGACGCATGGGGCGATGATGTGGAAGAGTTTAGACCAGAAAGATTTGCTGATCCGAAAAAAGTTCCTCATCATGCTTTTAAACCATTTGGAAATGGTCAACGTGCATGTATCGGACAACAATTTGCTCTACATGAAGCAGCACTTGTTATCGGGATGATTTTAAAACAATTCAATCTTGTAGACCACACCGATTACCAATTAAAGGTCAAGGAAACATTGACACTTAAACCAGATGGCCTAACCATGCAGGTTCGCCCTCGCGAAAATCAGGATACTTTTTCACTTTTTGCAAACGGACCTCGGCTTGGAGCTGTCAGTGAAGATTCACATACGAATAAACTGGCTGGTAAAATTAATCCACATGCCCATAACACACCCTTACTAGTGTTATATGGTTCCAACATGGGTACGGCTGAAGGTATTGCTCGGAGGTTAGCAAATAATGCCCGATCAAAAGGATTTAAAAGTGAGCTTGCACCATTGGACAATTATGTTGGAAATATACCAAAAGAAGGCGCAGTATTTATTGTCACTTCATCCTATAATGGTAACCCACCAAAGAATGCTCGTAAATTTGTAAAATGGTTAAGAGAGGACGATAATGTTTCCTTTAACGGAATTCACTTTGCGGTTTTTGGTTGTGGGGACATGAACTGGGCGAACACCTACCAAAGTATACCTACTTTAATTGATGAGAAGCTAGCCGAAAAAGGAGCAACTCGATTGGTTATTAGGGGCCAGGGTGATGAAAGCTCTGAATTTGAGAAGGAATTTGATAATTGGGACAAATTGTTATGGCCAAATGTTATGAAAGCATTAGGAATTATGAACGTTGAAAGATTTGAGCAGGAATCAACAGGGATAAAGGTACAATTCATTAGTCATTCTAACGCTGCCAATTTTGGAGAGGATCGACCACATAACCCGCCGGAACTAGTAGAACGTGTACTAAACCGTTTTGGTTTTGATAAGAATGAAACAGTAATAATAAATGGAAACAGTGAGACTCTCACACATTTTCCAATAGATTTCCCTGTCCGTGTGTCAGATTTGTTGAGATACAGTGTTGAGTTAGATGAGCCTATCACCCGTACTCAGTTGTGTGAACTTGTTTCCTTTACAGTTTGCCCGCCACACAAAAAGGAATTGGAAGCTCTTTTAGATCAGGAGAAAACAAGTGTATCTATGATTGATTTATTGGAAAAATACCCTGCCTGTGAGCTCCCATTCGAGAATTACATCACGCTTTTAGTACCAAAAAGGGCTCGGTCCTTTTCCATCGTATAGAAGGTATCCGAGAGCCGCCACCAATTGCGGCTCTTTTAGTTGATGTGTTTTTCATTAATAGGAATCACAGAAAAACCTGCTACTCTATTAGTAGCAGGTTCCCCATCAATCCCTATCTAAGAGAGCTGCACCGGCAATTCCAGGTGCTGTCATTTCATAGATATTTAAAATTAAATCTAGTTCTTCTTCTGTTAAAACATCATATTTCAGGCATAATTCGCGGACCGATTTACCGCTTATCGTTGCTTCACGGGCAATTCGTGCTGCCACTTCATATCCTAGATGCGGATTTACAGCTGTGATGATTCCAACACTTTTTTCTACATATTCTCTTAGTCGTTCTTCGTTTGCTTCTATTCCAACTAAACAATGATCTGTAAAAGCGCGGAAACCATTGTTCATAATACTAATTGATTGAAGTAAGTTAAAGACTAGCACGGGTTCCATAACATTCAATTCGAGCTGACCTGCTTCAGAAGCAAGACAAATGGTATGGTCGTTTCCAATTACTTGGAAAGCTATTTGATTGATCAATTCTGGCATTACAGGGTTAACCTTCCCTGGCATGATTGACGAACCTGGTTGACGAGCTGGTAGTTTAATTTCACCTAGTCCAGCACGTGGACCAGATGCCATTAGCCGTAAATCATTGGCGATTTTTGACATATTCATCATACAGACTTTTAATGTGGCAGAAACTTCTGTATATGCATCTGTATTCTGGGTTGCATCCACCAAATGTTCAGCATTAACTAGTGGAAAACCAGTAATCTCTTCAAGCTGTTTTACTACATCGAAAATATATTTTGGATCTGCATTTAAGCCTGTCCCTACAGCAGTTGCTCCCATATTAACTTCATATAAATGCTCTCTTGATTGCTTTATCCGTTTAATGTCACGTTCTAGTACACGTGAATACGCTTCAAATTCCTGTCCAAGCCGAATCGGAACTGCATCTTGTAAGTGTGTCCGGCCCATTTTTATTACATTCTCAAACTGCACGGCCTTTTCTTTAAATGCCTTATGCATATCAGACATAGTCTCGAGTAACTTTTCCAAAAGCGTTAGTGTCGCAATATGAATGGCTGTTGGGAATACATCATTTGTGGATTGTGACATATTCACATGAGTATTGGGACTCAGTTGAAAATAATCGCCCTTTCTGTGGCCTAGCAATTCTAGTCCCCTGTTCGCAATCACTTCATTCATATTCATATTCATTGAGGTCCCAGCCCCACCTTGGATAGGATCTACGATAAACTGGTCATTCCATTGTCCATCGATAATTTCATCCGTTGCTTGAATAATGACATTGGCTAGTCCGCTGTACAACCGTGATGTATTCATATTAGCAATTGCAGCAGCTTTTTTTACCATTGCCAAGGCTTTAATAAGATCATCATGTATTCGATAGCCTGTTATCGGGAAATTCTCTACAGCTCTAATCGTTTGGATACCATAATAAGCATCTTCCGGTATTTCTTTCTCCCCTAAAAAATCCTTTTCCAATCTTTTTTTATCGGCTAACATCCAATCACCCTTTTCTAGCAAACTATTAAATTACCACTATAATGTATCACAAAAACAACAAAAATACGTTGTAAACTTTTAAAAAGGGCTCTTTTCATAAAGTTTGTTTTAAAAAACCAAAAGCCGATTTTTACGTTACACTAGCTATTTGGTATTTCGAAAATAGTTTGCAAGCTCTTTTCTCTAAAAAATAGATTAAAATACAACTATTCCAAGCTAAATTGCAACACAGTTTGAGAAAAGAGCCTTAAAAAGAAATCCCAAGTTGATTAACTTGGGATTTAAAAATCAATGAATATCTCTTTTCTTAAATCGTCCTCCACGCACTTCAGAAATGTCAGCAATAGCCAAAAATGCAGAAGGGTCAATTTCTTCGACAACCGTTGTAAGCTTTGATTCTTCTAGTCTGGTGATAATGCTGAAAATAACCTTTTTGTCATCTCCTGTAAAAGCACCTTCACCCTTAAGGTAGGTGACTCCTCGTCCCAATCGTGCATTTATTGCGTCACCAATCTCCTCAGCTGCATCACTAATGATCCAGACTGATTTTGATTCTTCCAGTCCTGCTACTACTACATCAATTGCTTTAGCAGCAATAACATAGGCTAACAAAGAATACATGGCGCGGTCCCAGCTAAACACAAATCCAGCTGCACCTAAAATAAACACGTTGATAAACATAATAATTTGCCCGACTGAAAATGGTACTTTTTTCGTTACTACAAGTGCAAGTATTTCTGTACCATCTAAAGCACCACCGCTTCGAATAACGATTCCAACACCGATACCAAGAATCATTCCTCCAAAAATGGTAGCAAGGAGAATATCATCTGTAAAAGCAGGAACCGGGTGGAAAAGTGAGGTAAAAACAGATAGGACGATAATTCCATATATTGTGGATATCGCAAAGGTTTTTCCCATTTGTTTATACCCCATATAAACGAAAGGTAAGTTTAAAAGGAATAAGAAAATCCCCAGTTCTACACCGGTTAAATGTGAAAGCATAATCGATATACCAGTTACCCCGCCATCAACAACATGATTGGGAACTAAAAATATCTCTAAGCCAGTGGCCATAAGGATTGCACCAAGTGTAATAGAAATCGTTCGAAATATTTTTCTGCCTAGGGAAAGTTTTCGATGTTGGATTTTTCCATTTATCAGTTCTGTCACAGTATCACGCCTCTTAATAAATTTGCACTCTCGATATTTCCCTTTTTTTAGATATAAAAAAACAGTACTATTAATTTTATCATTTATTTTGATATATGTGAACTTGGTTGTATTAGAGACAAAATTACATAAAAAAACTCTGATTCATTTACTGAACCAGAGTTTCTCATCCACTATTAATTTACCTTATTAACTACTAATTTCGGATTTTTCTGTTGAGGAGCTTTAACAGAAGAAAAACGAGGGAATCCAGTCAAAATCGCAATGATTCCAAACACTGCAATCAATATAGGATAATACGAATATGGTAAAATACTAACAGGCGAAATCCCTGCAACTCCTGCAGCAACGAGCAATTGTGCACCGTATGGAATTAATCCTTGCACACTGCAAGAAAAAATATCAAGTAAGCTAGCGGATCTTCTGGGATCAATACCGTACTTATCACTAATATTTTTCGCTAAAGGGCCAGCAATCATGATAGAAATAGTATTATTTGCTGTAGAAAAGTCAGTTAACCCAACAAGCCCAGCAATGCTAAATTCCGCTCCCTTTTTTGATTTTATGTTACGAGTTACACGATAGAGTAAATAATCAATCCCGTTATTATGTTTGATAACGGCTACCATACCAGCAATCAAGATTGCAAGAAAAGAAATTTCATACATACCTGCCATGCCCTCACCAATCTTCTGTATTACACTCATCATTTGATAGCTTCCGTCCAAGAAACCAATCACACCAGCAAAAACAATTCCAAATGCAAGTACAAGAAACACATTTACCCCAGCTAATGCCATAATAAGAACACCAAGATACGGCAAGATCTTTATCCAACTATAAGAATGCTGTGTGATTGTTGCCTGTTCACCCATTGTTAATATTCCCAGAATGATACAGGTAATCACTGCTGCAGGCAGGACAATAAGGAAGTTCACTTTAAACTTATCTTTCATTTTTGTTCCTTGAGTTCGAACAGCAGCAATGGTTGTATCCGAAATAAACGACAAATTATCCCCGAACATGGCACCGCCAATAACTGCTGCCATTGAAAGGGCGAGTGAAATATCCGTTTGCTCACTAATTCCAACCCCAATCGGTGCAAGCGCCACAATCGTCCCCATGCTTGTCCCCATAGATAAAGAAATAAAACAGGCGATAATAAAGATCCCCACCATTAATAGGTTTTGTGGGACAATGGAAAGCGCCAAATTGACTGTTGAATCAACCGCACCCATTCCATTTGCAACTGCAGAAAAAGCACCGGCTAAGAGGAATATAACAACCATTAAGATAATGTTCGAGTCCCCTGCACCTTTTGTAAAGATTTCAATCTTTTGATTAAAAGATTCTTTCCGGTTCATCGCTAGTGCGACTGCTCCGGCTATGACAATTGCGACAATTACAGGGAATTTATAAAAATCACCTGTTATGACACCAGATCCTATAAATAAAATTAAAAATACGGCAAATGGGAGCAATGCCCATGGATTTCCTTTTTTGACTGTACTCATGATGAACACCCCACTCTATTTATATGCATAAAAAAGCCTCTTCTTTTTCAAACAACAAGAAGAGGACTTATTATTTATAAGACACTCATCTTATCTATCAAGCTTATAGCTAGCTTGTTGGATTTGGCACAGCACTCAACTATGAGCCTGCTGCCGAGACTTCTTTGGGCCAATCCCTCCGTCTCTCTTGATAAGAAGATCATATTTACTTTTTAAAAACAAATATAAGAGTACAGCATTTCGATTCCTTATGCAAGATGTTTTATATAGTTAATATATGGATTATTCGTGTCTTAGTCTAATTTAGAAAATTCCTCAACTAGCTCGTTAAATTTTCTCAAAGCATTTTTAATTGGATCTTTAGAGGTTAAATCGACACCTGTCTTTTTTAATAACTCTAGCGGGTAATCCGAACTCCCACTCTTCAAGAATTCTACATAAGAATTTAATGTTGCTTTATCCCCTTCTAAAATTTTTGTTGCTATGTGGATCGCCGAAGCGTAACCAGTTGCATATTTGTAGACATAGAACGGACGATAGAAATGGGGAATTCTCGACCAGCCGAATTTCACTTCGTCATCAAATACAATTTCAGGTCCGTTGTACTCCCTAAACAACGATTCATAAGTTTGGTTAAAGACTTCCACATTTAACGGTATTCCTTTTTCTGCCATTTCATGTGTCTTCATCTCAAAATCCGCAAACATTACTTGTGTAAAAAATGTCCCCTTAAATTGATCTATAAAATGGTTTAATAGATGCTTCTTAACTTCCGGTCTTTTTTCGTTGGCTAGTAAATAATTTATAAGTAATACTTCGTTAACAGTTGATGCCACTTCCGCTACAAAAATACTATAACGTGCCGAGATTTGAGGCTGGTGCTGCGAGCTTAGTTTACTATGAACCCCGTGACCACACTCATGTGCTAGAGTAAATAAACTGTCTAAATCATCGCGGTGATTTAGTAAGATAAAGGGATGCACTCCGTATATACCCAGATTGTAGGCACCGGATCGCTTACCTGGAGTTTCTCTGACATCTATATAGTTTGCTTCCCTAAACTCTTTAAGAATGCTTATATATTCTTCTCCAAGCGGTGCCAAACCCTTTAACATCATTTCATAAGCATCATCATAGGAAATAACTTGTTTAACTCCCTTGACTAACGGAACACTCATATCATATTGTCGCAATTCATCCAGCTGCAGTTTTTCTTTACGTAATTGCGAGTAGCGATGCAGTGGTTCAATATTTTCTTTTGTTGTTGTGATAAGATTTTCATACACTTCCTTTGGTACCTTATCACCAAATAATGCTTTTTCTAATACGGAGGGATAGTTACGGATTCTAGATAGAGTCACATTATTTTTTATTGCTGCAGAAAGTGTGGTCGCAATCGAATTCTTCAATTGAACATACGGCTTATAATAGGCTTTATATGCCTCCCTTCGCTTTTCACGGTCCTCATCTTCAATTAATTTTGAGTACATCCCCCTCGTTAGCTCAATTTTTTCGCCGTTATTCCCCGTTATGTCTCCAAACTTAATATCTGCATTATTCATCATTCCAAACGTCGTGCTAGGTACGGAAAACGCCTCACCTAATTGTGAAAGCACTTCCTCCTGTTCTTTACTTAGCACATGTGATTTGTATCGAAAAGTTTCGAATAAATCCTCTTCAAAATATTTTAAGCCATCTTCATGAGCAATATATTCTTTTAATGTATTCTCACTTAAACTAAGTAAGTAAGGCATGAAAAATGAAGTAGCAGCACTCACCTTCACGCTTAACGCTTTAGCACGGTCCAATAAGGAATGGGAATTCGAATCTCTCGTATCCTCATCAACCCTCAGCATACTGTAGGCATATACATGATTAAAAACATATGATAACTCTTCTTTAAGCTTAAGAAAATGATATAAATCCTTTCCATCCTTAATTAATCCATCATATTTTTTTAGTTCTTCGCCCATTCTTTCAATCTTCTGTAGGTCCTCTTCCCATTTGCTTATGTCAGAATAAATATCTTCAAGGTTCCACTTTTCACTAGCTGGCACTTCGGTTCTAGAAGTGTATACTGTCATGGGGGATCACTCCTTTAGTTAATATAAATTTATTAGTTGTTAAACATTTTTAGTATCTTTTTAACTTTTATCATTAAACCTATTTTCTACCATCCTCTCACTAAGAGCAAATAACATCTTATTAATTTAATATAATAAAAAGAAGCACCCAGAGAGGATGCTTACACTATATCTTATTCATTTTCTATATTTACTATTGTAATGAATTCGTTAAAACGATTGTTTGAATGACAATGAGGACATTTAACAGTAATCTCCACATCAATAATATGTAATTTGTTATTATTGCCAATATTCTTTTTTAGGACAACAACATGATCAGTAACTTCTTTACCCTCATGTAGTCCTTTTATATCTTCCAAATTACTATCTCCACTTATAATGGCAACAAAATCAAAGTCAGTACAACATAGGATACAGTTCTTTTTACCTATAATAGAATTAGTTTTTGAGACAATCATACCTAAACTCAAATTTTTCACCCTCCTTTTTGTCCTATACTTCAACAAAAAAGGAGGGAAAACCTGCTAAATAAATTCTAAAATATGATTAATTAACAACAATTACTTTCATTTCCCTGTAAAACTAACCCGTTATTTAACTTGTCAAATTCAAGTGTCAGGCCATCTGTGTACGCTTCAATATTAGGGTCAAATGCAACTTGAATTTCATTAATGGTTACTACTTTGTCTTCTGCTTCCGGCTCATCCAGAGCCAGTCCAATTTGTGGCTGTCCTCAGCCAAAGCCAGCGAAATAAACACGAATGCCAGTAACATTTTTATCTCTCAGCACTTGAATTAATATATCTCGTGCATTATCAGTAATTTTCATGGTTTCACTCCTAATTCTTTATTAGTCCTTTTATCTGGTTGATACCTTCGTATTCTGAATCCAACCATGGAATGACAGCCATCCGCTCAGATAGTTCATTTCTTACCTTTTCGATCCACTGTTTTTCAGTAAGTGCTCTTCCACTAAGGACGGGATCACTGGTATGTGTCGCATAGAAACTTTGATTAATAACCCACCAATGCGGAACAATGCCCGCTCGCTGAAGGTCCTTTTGAAGTCGCTCTGCTTCTAATACGGGTGTTGCTTCCGGTAAAGTAGTAATGACTATTTCAGTTTCCATTTGATTACGTAACCGCGGTAATAATTCTTGCACATCTTTAGGAATTTGACCAGTAGAACGCTCTAACTCCTTATGATACGAATTGGCAGCATCTAATAGGAGTAGAGTATGTCCTGTTGGTGCTGTATCAATAACAACTATTTCTTCCTTCGATCTGCCAACAACATTGGCAAATGCTTGAAAAATAGCAATTTCCTCGGTACATGGTGATTCCAAATCTTCTTTTATATAAGCTATGGCATCTTCATTAAGATCCTCTGATACTTTACTTAATACATCGTTCCGGTATTTATCCACTTCAATTTTTGGATCAATACTACTGATAGTGAGATTTTGATAATATTCCATGTCACTGAAATAAGTACCCAAATGTGCCGCAGGGTCCGTGGTTGTTAAATGAACTTGGTGCCCTCTTTCACTTAGGCCAATCGCGATTGCTGAAGCAATAGTTGTTTTTCCAACGCCTCCCTTCCCCATCGTAAAAATGACTTTTATGGCGCGTTGTTCAATGTCATCAATTAAGGCATTAAACGGAGGAAGAACCATTTCTTCTTTTTTTGCATCAAATTGTTGTACAGAGGGTTCTATTTCCCCAAACAACTTTTCTAAGGAATTAATCCCAGTTAAAGAAAAAGGAACCAATGGTATTTCATAAATGGGCATTCTACGCAATCCATCGGGAAGAAGCGAGAGTGCCTGTTTTTGTTTTGAGTAATAAGCTTCAGATATTGTATCACCTTTTGTAATTGTCTGGAGAACTCCATTAACCAAAAGTATTTGCTGTTTCATACCAATTTCAACTAATTCTTTTGAAGCTCTGTCTGCCTCCTGAAGAGAGTTATTATCTGGTCGGGAGACTAGCATTAGCGTGGTTTTTTCTTTGTCTGAAAGTGCTTTTACCGTTTGTGAATACATCTCTTTTTTTTCGCCAAGTCCAGATAAGGGACCAAGGCAGCTCGCACCATGGTTACTTTCATTTAAAAAATCAGTCCATGCAGATGGTAACTGCAAAAGTCTCAATGTGTGACCCGTCGGAGCTGTATCAAAAATGATATGGTCATAGTTATCTAGAACCAATGGATTGGCAAGTAAGTTGGTAAATTCATCAAAAGCAGCAATCTCAACTGTACATGCCCCAGATAACTGCTCTTCCATCGATTGAATCACACTATCAGGTAGTTTTCCCTTATAGGGACCGACAACTTTTTCTCTATACACTCTTGCAGCTTCTTCCGGATCTATGTTACAGGCAAAGAGACCTGATTTATTGGGTACTGGCTGAATGTCATTTGAAATATCTGTCTCAAAAACATCCTGTAGATTTGATGCAGGATCTGTTGAGACAATTAACACCCGCTTACCTTTATCAGTCAAATGTATAGCTAAGGCACTTGCAGTTGAAGTCTTCCCTACACCACCTTTTCCTGTAAAAAACATAAATGGAGTTAGTGGTAAGCTTTCTGGCTTAAACAATGGAAACATCTCGAGACACCTCCTAAAGAAGCTGATTAGCAGATTTCTTTGGTACTAACACTCCTATTTCTATTTGAAACCACTTGGCTAATTCTTCATTCGTAGGATATGTTCCCTCTTTAACCACATCACCATTCAGGATAATTAGTGGCAACACATCCGGACCCTTTTGCTCTAATCGCTCATTAACGGTTTTATTATCAATAAACGCCTGTGGCTCACTACCTAAATTATGTCGTTTAATGTAAAACCCTTTCCCTTCAAGGATAAATAACGCTGAAGCCACCCGTGCTAATACAGGGTCAACCGTTGGACCACAAACCCCCGTTGGACAACACATTGCTGGATCATATATTTCGAGTTTCATAGCGTTCCAACTCCTATTATTATTATTTCGTACTAACACCCACACCTTTGTGTGGGATTATTCCTTTCAATTAAATCAATCTTGTTAGTCTGATCTGGAACATATGATATTACACTCTCTATCAATGGGTAATATTCATTATTTTTATTTAGTGAATAATAAACCCATTGTCCTTTACGTGCTTCTTTTACCATCCCAGCATCCTTTAATTTCCGGAGATGCTGGCTAATAGAAGGCTGACTCATATCAAAAACCTCAAGCAATTCACAGACACACATTTCCCGTTTCAATAGTAGTGCTACAATGGTCAACCTAGTTTTGTCACCAAGTAATTTCAAAACTTGGGAAAGTTGATTCAAGTCTGTATTCTGATTTGTCATAGAGTAGCCTCCTTATTTTGTTTTTTATTTAGTACTCTCCGTTAAACTTGGGATTGATTTAGCACTCCATCCAATCCTATTACTCCCCTGTTTTCCCAAAGCGAAGAATACGTTCTCCAATTTCATCGCGGACACGTTGGAAAAATACCCATTTTTCTTCTTCTGTACCTTCTGCTTTAGCAGGGTCATCAAAGCCCCAGTGAACTCGTTTTACCTGAGGAGGGGTTATCGGACATTTATCAGCGGCATCTCCACATAGGGTGACAACCAAATCTGCATTGTTTAGTATTTCAGGATCAATTATGTCAGAGGTCTGATTTGAGATATCAATCCCAGCTTCTTTCATTACTTTTACAGCATTAGGGTTAAGTCCATGTGCTTCAATTCCTGCACTGTGTACTTCCCACTCTTTACCTAAATGTTTTTTTGCCCAACCTTCTGCCATTTGGCTGCGACATGAATTACCTGTGCATAGAAAGTAAATGTTTTTTTTAGACATGATTCATTTCTCCTTTTAAATTATTAACAACCATATATATAGACCGAGTAGTGTGATGAACAGCGTTGGGATTGTTAGGATAATACCTGTTTTAAAATAAGTCCCCCAAGAAATTTTTACTCCTTTTTGGGAAAGCACATGTAACCATAATAAAGTAGCTAAAGAACCAATTGGGGTGATTTTTGGTCCTAAATCTGAACCGATGACATTTGCGTAAATTAGCGCTTCACGTATCACTCCGCTTGTGTTCGTATCCGCAATCGCTAGTGCATCAATCATAACGGTTGGCATGTTATTCATTATCGAAGAAAGAATGGCTGCAATGAAACCCATTCCCATCGTCGCTGCAAATAATCCTTGGTCTGCTGTCACTTGAATTAGATCACTTAATACATTCGTTAACCCCACATTTCTTAAGCCATATACAACGACGTACATGCCAATTGAAAAAAACACGATGGCCCATGGAGCACCTTTAACGACAGTACCTGTATTGACAGCAGAACTTCTTCTAGCCATTAACAAAAAGAATATAGCGACTGCCCCTGCAATAATCGAAACAGGAATACCAATAAATTCACTAACAAAATAACCGACGAGTAAGACTGCTAGTACGAACCAAGAGAGACGGAACATTTTTTTATCGCGAATCACTTCGTCAGGCTTTTTTAATTTTGATAGTTCATATTGTTTAGGTATATCCTTGCGAAAGTAGAAGTATAAAACTAGAATACTTGCCCCTAATGAGAAGAAGTTAGGTACAATCATTCGTGAGGCAAATTCCGCAAACCCAATCCCAAAAAAGTCAGCTGAAACAATATTAACTAAGTTACTAACAACTAATGGGAGCGAAGTTGTATCGGCAATAAATCCGCTTGCGATAATGAAAGGAAACACCATTTTCTCTTCAAACTTCAGATTCCGTACCATCGCTAACACAATCGGAGTTAAAATTAATGCTGCACCATCATTTGCAAAAAAGGCTGCTACTAGGGCTCCTAATACAGATACATAGACAAACATAAGGATTCCGTTTCCTTTGGCTGCTCTCGCCATATGAAGGGCAGACCATTCAAAGAACCCAATTTCGTCAAGGATTAGCGATATAATAATAATTGCTATAAATGCAAGGGTCGCGTTCCAAACAATCGATGTTACATCTATAACATCATTGAAATCAACGACCCTAAAGAGTAACGCGAGAATTGCCCCTCCACATGCGGACCAGCCAATTGATAGATTTTTTGGCTGCCAAATAACTAAAATAAGTGTAACTAAAAAAATTGATAATGCCATTATTGTTGAAGCCAATGTTTTACCTCCATTTATGCAACTTACTTTATTCTTAGAAAGATGTAATCACACTATTCATTATTGAGTCAAGTTACAATTATATAAGTATATGCTTATATATTAATGGACACTTAAATAAATTACAAGAAAAAAAAGACTACCTAAGAATAATCTTAAGTAGTCTTTGCATCTTGCTTACTCTTTAGTTTTTTCGACTTCGGAGTTTGTGTAGTTGTATTTTGATCTATCAACTGGGGAAAAGTTTTCAGGAGTATAGAATCGGAGCAAATCTCCGTTTACAACTTTATCAGAAAGCTGTAATTTATGCTCAACAATTTCCTGATATTCCTTCGCCTCTTCCATTTGATCATCTTCTATTACCAGACCAGTTGTAGAATCATAGAATTTACCATCAGCATAGGTAAACTTCGAACTTACAAATTCACCATTTCGGAATGGTATAAGATCATCATGCTGTTCAGATAGTATATCGGTTCCAAATTGGACATAATCCTTTGTATCTATTCCTTGCAAGTGTAATAGGGTTGGTAGAAGATCTATTTGACCACTGTACTCGTGGTTCACACCACCTTCAATACCCGGTACACGAATAAATAATGGAACACGTTGTAAGCCATTACTGTCAAAAGAGGTAATTTCTTTCCCAAGAACTTTCTCCATTGCTGCATTATGATTCTCGGAAATACCATAATGGTCACCGTACATAATAATAATTGAATTATCATATAATCCAGATTCCTTCAAGTAATTGAAGAATTGTTCTAATGCTTCATCCGCATATCGCGCTGTTTGGAAGTACGTATCAACAGATTTATCACCAGTTGTATGCGGTGCAATCGTTGCTTTATCTTCATCAAGTGGATATGGATAATGATGCGTAACAGTCATAAACTTTGCATAGAATGGCTGTGGTAATGATTCTAATAGTGGAATGGATTCCTCAAAGAATGGCTTATCCATTAGTCCATATTCAGCTAAGTTTTCAGGATTCATTTCATAGTAATTTTCATCGAAGAATTTGTTATATCCAAAGGATTTATAGATTTCATTACGATTCCAGAAACTACCAGAAT
>JAQSXG010000513.1 GCA_029256785.1 Neobacillus sp. | reverse complement strand
ACATCTCTTAATCTTTTTATATCCTTAACTGTCTCTTTTACAGCTTCTTGGTAGCTTTCACGGAGCCAATGGTTCTCTCTTAACACCATTACCCAGCTAGGCAGATTAACGTTAACTTCAAGGACTGGGAATTCATAAAGCGCTTCACGGAGAACATTTAGTACATCGCTATCGCGCATACTTTCTACACTCATTGAAATAACAGGAATATCATATTTATCGGCTAAACTTGCTCTAAGCGTCTCTGTGCTTGGATGGTAAGGCTGAGCACTGTTGACGACCATAATGAACGGTTTTCCCACTTCTTTCAGTTCATTGATAACACGTTCTTCTGCCTCAATATAATTACTTCTTGGTATTTCTCCGATTGTCCCATCGGTAGTAACAACCACACCAATAGTTGAATGCTCTTGTATCACTTTACGCGTACCAATTTCTGCTGCTTCATGAAAAGGAATTGGCTCCTCATACCACGGTGTATTAATCATTCTTGGCCCATTCTCATCCTCGTATCCCTTTGCTCCAGGGACTGTATACCCTACACAATCCACAAGTCTAATGTTAACATTTAGACCTTCCTCAACATGTACAGAAACAGCCTGATTAGGTACGAATTTGGGCTCAGTTGTCATGATTGTTTTCCCAGCAGCACTCTGAGGCAACTCATCCTGTGTTCTTGATCTCTCTGCTTCATTTTCTATATTCGGTAAAACAACCAGTTCCATAAATTTTTTGATAAACGTAGATTTACCTGTTCGAACAGCACCTACAACTCCTAAATAAATATCACCGCCAGTTCTTTCGGCAATATCTTTAAACACATCAACCTTTTCCAAGTGATCCCCTCCCGATCATAGAGTAAAGTGGGATAATATTATCCATTTAGGTATTTTTGGACACTATATGTTTATGATGTTGTCCTATATTGTTAGAACACTTTTCTAAAAGTTTTTTTACCCCCTTAATATAAACTCGTTATTTTTCCTAAGGTATCTATTGTGTTCGAACGAAATGATCGAATGAGGGTTTCTAATAAAGAAACTGAGCTGTTTGGTACTTCCAATGTTATCCTTATGGCAGTTTAGTGTTATACACCTTTTAGCCTAAAAAAAAACCCTTCTCCTACAATATATTTCGTAGGTGAAGGGTTATGACTATTTGCTGTGACAATATTAATCTTATTGATTAAAAAAAATTGGTTCATTGTTGTTTTCATCGATCGTATAAGGTAAAGAGTAAGCTGGAACAATCATTGAATCTTCTAATAAAATGTTACGAATATCCTCTCCAGGGTTTACTTTTTTATTTGATTTCTGAAGTACCTGATATAAATCTTGTCGGTAATCCACAAAAACCTCTGCATTTCCAGTAATAATCAGCGGAAGATTTTGATTCGTATAGGGACTCACTACGACTGGAGGCTGTTTAAAACCTAGTTCACCGAAGTCAATCGTATAAACATTATCTGCAATTTTTTCTTTGAATGGCGGATATCCACTCGTTTTAATTCTTAAATTAATATCCCGTATTGTTTCTGCCATCCTTAAGTCTAAAAGTTTTACAGTTGGATTTGTTTCAACATCAATGAGTACATATTGAAAAATACCTCCACTTTCAAAGGCATTTCCAGGTGGTTCAGATAAATATTTTGGCGTAATCCTCTTAAAATCAATAGGATATTTCTGATAAATGGGAGTTTCTAAGTCTTTCGTTTTGATTGGAAGAATTCCTCCATTGTCCTCTTGAAAAGAATTTACCGCCTGTTGCACAGATTGAATTTGATCTTCATATGGAATTTGATTTTTTGCTAATTCATTATCAGGGTACATGCAGCCTGATAAAAATAAAATCGTTAATGTCAGTATAGCGGTTAGCATTTTCCATTTCATACAATCACCTATATTTTTCTTTTATTATGTAAAGAGAACGATAAACAATGTGAAACCAGCAATAATTAGGAAGATGTAAGCAAGAAAAGCAGTCACAACCCGAAAAATACCTTTTAACTTAAAACGGCTTAAATATATTGTTATGATAGCAAGAAACATGAGTCCCATTCCCGCGACTGATATCCACATTTTTAGCATACCTGGTGACAAAATGACTCCCCCTTTTTCCGAAAATTATTATATCATAGTACCAATGTTACTAAAAAAAATTTGATTAAGCTAAAATAAAAAACTGAAGTAAGGAGGGGCGAATTCCATACTTCAGCCTTATGACTAAATAACCCATTTTCTAGGTTCATACTAGAAGTGTGCTTCGTTGCATTGTATGCATCCGCCCTAGAAAGCGCGTCATGAAACGATTATAAAAATAAAATTTACTCAAAAATATTTTTTTCGTCATGGATGTTAACTAAATCTTCCATCTCGTGTGTTCTACCACGAGCCATTAAAACATCAACAGCATCTTTTGCATTTTTCCCCTTGAACAGGACATCATATAAGGCCATAGTAATCGGCATGTTAACATCATACTTCAATGCAAGCTGATAGGCTGCTTTCGTGGTTCTAACTCCCTCTACGACCATCCCCATGTTCTCTAGAACCTCTTCAAGGGTATTGCCTTTGCCTAAAAGGTTTCCTGCTCGCCAATTTCTTGAATGAACGCTTGTACATGTAACAATCAAATCACCTATTCCAGTCAAGCCTGAAAAGGTTAACGGATTTGCACCCATTTTTGTTCCTAAACGAGCAATCTCAGCCAAGCCTCTTGTGATAAGGGCTGCTTTTGCATTGTCGCCATATCCTAGGCCATCTGTTATACCTGCAGCTAAAGCAATAATATTTTTTAATGCACCACCAATTTCAACACCTATCACATCTGGATTGGTATACACACGGAAATTGTGGTTAATAAATAAATCTTGAATTTCTTCAGCTGCTCCCATATCCTCTGATGAAACTGTTACAGTGGTTGGATGACGTAAGCTTACTTCCTCAGCATGACTAGGACCAGATAGAACAACGACTGCCTTTAATAGCTCACTCGGCATTTCTTCCTTGATCATTTCTGTTATCCTCATAAGTGAATCAGGCTCAATTCCCTTACTAACATGTGCAATTGTTAACGGTGAGTATTGAACATTGCGTATTTTTCCCATTACTTCTCGGATTGCTTTCGTAGGAACAGCCAAAATAACCGTATTCACTTCTGCCAAGGCATCACTTAATGAAGCATACCCGACAATTAATTCAGGGAGTATGATTTCAGGTAAGTACTTTTTATTGGTATGAAACTGGTTTATCTCTGCCACTTGATCTTCATTATGGCTCCATAACCGTACTTCATATTCATTATCTGCCAAAACCATTGCAAGCGCTGTTCCCCAGCTACCTGCACCTACCACAGCAACGGCACCTTTATTTTGCTGCATATACGTCACTCCCGCATCAAAATTTTATTTTCTTTCTCTAGCATACATTTTTATTGGTGTTCCTTCAAAGCCAAAAGCCTCTCTAATCCGATTTTCTAGAAAACGCTGATAAGAGAAATGCATTAATTCTGGTTCGTTAACAAAAACAACAAAGGTTGGCGGTTTAATCGCAACTTGAGTAGTATAATAAATTTTTAACCGGCGACCATTATCGGTCGGAGTTGGATTCATAGCAACTGCATCCATAATAACATCGTTAAGAACACTAGTTTCTACACGCATTGCATGGTTATCACTTGCTGTGTTAATCATTGGTAAGAGAGTATGAATTCGTTTTTTAGTTTTTGCTGAAAGGAATACTATCGGCGCATAACTTAAAAATAGAAAATGTTCTCTAATTTTACGTTCTAGCTCGTTCATCGTTTTTTCATCTTTTTCTACTG
>JAQSXG010000512.1 GCA_029256785.1 Neobacillus sp. | reverse complement strand
AATGGAAAAATGGATTTTGTCCGATTGACCGGAAAAAAGGCTGAGATTGAAGCGGCTAATGGACATATTTCACTAAAAAGTAGTGTGATTGATGAACTCGAGGCTGAAACGCTTAATGGAGCAATTAAAGTTGACGGTGATTTTAGAAAAATAGAGACACAAACTTTCAACGGAAATACTACCTATCATCAAAGTGGAACGCGTTGTGAATTAATTTCTGCAAAAGCAACAACTGGCGGAATTGATTTGTATATTCCCGATGGAGTAGCTGCGAGTGGCGAGTTAAAGACGAATCTTGGTGGATTCAATATTAAGCTGGATGGAATTCAAATTCTTGAGGAAAAGAGTGAAATGATTCAAAAGGTGCTGCGTTTCCAATCGGTTACTATTCCTGAACGGACATTAAAGATTTTCGCAGATACGAAAACGGGATCGGTTACACTTCATAAAACCGATGATCTTAGTTATTCAAAATAGGAGAAGCATAGAAAATGAAATGGTTGATAGGCATATTAATTAATGCATTCTTATTTATGGCCATTGCTGGCTACTTTTCTGAAAGTTTTTACTTAGAGGGCTTTACATCAGCATTGGCAGCTAGCTTTTTATTATCAATTTTAAATGTTTTGGTGCGGCCGATCCTTATCATTTTTACCTTACCGGCAACCATTTTAACATTAGGTTTGTTTTTGTTCGTCGTTAATGCCATTACTCTCGAGCTGACAGATTATCTAATGGGAGAGTCGTTTGAGATCGCTGGCTTTGGAATGGCACTATTTGCAGCAGTGATCATGGCGATTGTTAATTTGATTATTCAAAAGACTATATTAGATCCCTCAAAAGCATCGAAAAAAAAATAGCCTAAGGCTATTTCATTCAGTTTGTCGAGAAAGGGTATCTTTCTCGGCAATTTTTTTATTTTATATTTTCTAATACAAATTTTCATTAATATTGTCTCTGCAAACAGGGCTGTTGATTTCAAATCAGCAGGCCTGTTCAAAAAACATATATCAACAAGAGACAGTCGAAAGTTTCTCGACAGCCTGGAAGAAATTTAACGTTTCATAGTATGTGTAAAGCGGTACCTATCTGCCCGGAAGGACGACTTTACGAGTTCAAATGGTGTGCCATTAGCTAAGTATGAAATGCGGACAATTTGCAAAATAGGATCACCAGCATTTATTGCCAGTGATGCGGCCTCCTTGCTACTGGCAATCGAGGCTTCTATTTCTTGGGATGCTTCGTTAATCGATAGGGATAGATTTTTCTCAATAAACTGGTATAGTGACTGATTACTATTTTCCTCGGTCAAGCCAGGAATAAGATTGACAGGGATATAAGCAGTTTCTAGTGCCATTGGCGCACCATCGGCTAAACGAATTCTTCTTATTATATAGACGAGTTCATTGGGATTAATTTGTAAATCCTGCGCTATCTTCGTTTCTGCAGGGTGGATTTGAAAGGAGAGGAGCTTACTGCTCGGCTGCATTCCCCTTGCTATCATATCCTCTGTAAAGCTGGTCATCCCCTGAAGTTCTTGTTCAACTTTCTTTTTATTAACAAAGGTCCCTCGCCCTTTTTGTCTTTTTAGATAGCCTTCCAAAACTAAATTATTGATGGCTTGTCTTACGGTCATACGGCTAATTTGAAAGGTTTCCGCAAATTCCCGTTCAGAGGGAATGGCTGCTTCTTCCTTTAAAACTCCACTCTCAATTTGCAGTTTGAGAAATTCCTCTAGTTGATGATAGATCGGAATGGGAGAACTTTTGTTAATCATCTTAAACACTCCTTACATAAGCACTAGATATATTTTAATGCATCCTTATCCGCAATAATCGTGACATTCTCATGTAATTTTAGAGCGGAGGCAGGGAAGTCCTCACTCATACCATCGTTTATTAATCTGGCTAGCGCTTCTGCCTTGGCTTCACCTGAGGCAAGAAGGAAAATTTCCGTGCTCTTAAGAATAGTCGCAATTCCCATTGTAATGGCTTGTTTTGGGACTTCGTCTATTGAGTTGAAAAAACGTGAATTGGCCAACCTTGTATTTTCTGCAAGGGTAATGATATGTGTACGGCTATTAAAACTAGTCCCCGGCTCATTAAAGCCAATATGACCGTTTTGTCCAATCCCCAATAATTGCAGGTCAACTCCGCCAATCCCTTCAATCAATTTTTCGTAGCGATTGCATTCTGCCTCCAAGTCACTAACTGTGCCATTTGGAAGATAGGTATTTGACCCTTGAATATCTAGGTGTTCAAATAAATTATGTTGCATGAAATAGCGATAACTATTTGGGTTGCTGGGAGCGAGTCCGATATATTCATCCAAATTAACCGATTTGACCTGATTATATGTTGTGTGGTTATCTTGATGATCTTTAATTAAGAACTGATATATTCCTTTTGGTGTACTGCCAGTTGCTAGTCCAAGTGTGATAGCAGGATTGGAGCGAATCTTTTCTGTTAACAGTAAGCCTGCTTTTATACTCATTTCCTGATAATTTTCTGTACTGATTATTTTCAAACTTGTTCCCCTCTTTTAAAAGCAATTTTCCCACGGCATAGCGTAAGAATAACCTCGTACTCTTCTGATAGTATGGTTATGTCAGCGTCTTTTCCTATCGTAATGCTCCCTTTGCGGTCATACACATTTAACTGTTTCGCTGGGTTTGCACTAGCCATTTTTACGGCTATAGCTAACGGGATTTGAGCTGCACTGATGATGTTTTTAAGTGAATCGTTCATTTTTAAAATACTGCCTGCTAATGTTCCATCAGCAAGCAATGCTTGTCCATCCGCTACTGAAACGTCCTGGCCGCCAAGATCATAGATCCCGTTTTTAAGTCCTTTTGCGCGCATCGCATCGGTTATTAGGATTATGCCATCCGTTCCTTTTGCATTTATGACCAATTTCATCATTTCGGGTCTAACGTGAATTCCGTCAGCGATGAGCTCAACCATTAATTCTTTAAAAAGAAGCGAGGACCCAGCAACACCTGGCTCACGATGATGAATTCCTCTCATGCCGTTAAATAAGTGGGTTACTTGTTTGGCACCCGCGTTCACGGCCAGTTCTATTTCCTCATAAATCGAATCTGAATGCCCGATGGAGGCGATAACGCCTGTATTATTTAAATAGTGAACAAACTCCATTCCGTTTGGCATCTCAGGAGCAACCGTAACTACCCTAATCGTTCCGTCTGAAAGCTCCTGCCACTGTTTAAATAACTCTATCGAAGGGTCAATGATGTGTTCAAGCGGCTGTGCACCTTTACGTTTGGGATTTATGAAAGGACCTTCTAGATGTACACCAAGTACTTCTGCTTTACCGGAATCATTATGGTGTATCTGATATTCCGCAGCAATCCTGAGTGCCTGATCAATATTTTCATGTTTTTGAGTAATTGTTGTCGGTAGAAAGCTGGTTGTTCCTTCTGAAGGAAGGGCATTGGCCATGGTGGTTAGCGCCTCTGTTGATCCATCCATCGTATCTGCTCCAGCTGCCCCGTGGATGTGGACATCGATGAAGCCCGGAACAACGGTATGTTCTTCAGGAATTTCTATCCTTTTAACATGCTTTAAATAAGTTGGAAGATTGCTTATTGAACCCAACTCTAGAATCTTTCCTTGCTTGATAAAGATATATATAGATTTCTCCACACTTGTTTCTAAGATAGCATTTCCATGCACCATTAATAGTAGACTCATCTCATCAGCTCCGATTACAAAGGTTTTATATAGTATTAGTATATAACTACGTGGAATAGTTGTCTATACCACTTGAAGGCTATCTTCCTTTTAAATTTCCCATAACGAAAGAAAGT
>JAQSXG010000023.1 GCA_029256785.1 Neobacillus sp. | reverse complement strand
TATTATCTTGGCGGATAGGTACCTAAAGAAGGACCAGCTCCATATGGATATTCGTACTCAAGTTCTTCATCAAAAGTGGCATAATCAAAAGATACCATTGTAATCAGAGTTCGTTGGCCAGTTTGCGGATCACTTAAAATAAGATGATCCCTTCCGGCTGCTTCAATAATCCCCTTAAATACCCTTGCATTCCACTCAGAATTTCCCTCATACGTTGCATAAACGGTTACCAGTTTGCCTTTGTTTAAACGTAAAATGTTTTCAATGTACGATTGCTCAAGTGGCAGCATTCCTTGTGATTGCCCTCCGCCTTGTGGTGGCGGCGTTGCTGGAGTTCCCGCTGGCGGAAATTGTGGGAATCCTGGCTGTTGCGGATAATACCCTTGCCCTTGATAAGGCTGGGCTCCCTGCTGTCTATATGGGTATGCCTGCTGTCCTTGCTGATTATAATATTGACTCATCTTTTCCCCTCCTAAAAATAACTTAACGATAGCCCAACAGTCTATTCACTCTTCTAGACCTAATGAAGTGACAATAGGAAAGAAGCTGCCCCTGAATTGGAGCTAAACTTAAGACTCGCTGTTTAAATAGTATGAAGACAGATGGGCAAATATGATGAGGAGAGGGATATTTTTGCCAAAAAAAAAGTCCTCAGCGTATGGCTGTGGACTTTTAGAAAAATTTAAACATGTAAGAAGTTAGAGACACTCTCTTCAGATAATAGATTACCAACAAAGAAGGAACCAAACTCACCGTAGCGTGCACTTACTTCATCAAAACGCATTTCATAGACAAGTTTTTTAAATTGTAGGACATCCTCTGCAAACAAGGTAACTCCCCATTCGTAATCATCAAAACCAACAGAACCAGTAATGATTTGCTTAACCTTTCCAGCATATGTACGGCCAATCATACCATGGCTGCGCATTAAACCTTTACGATCCTCCATCGGAAGCATATACCAGTTATCTTCGCCTTGACGACGCTTGTCCATTGGATAGAAGCAAACATATTTTGTTTTAGGAAGCTTCGGATAAAGACGTGCAATCACATGCGGATTTTGGTATGGATCCTCACCCTCAGCTAAATAGTTGCTAAGCTCGACAACTGAAACATAAGAATGAGCAGGCATTGTGAATTCAGCTAGTTTTGTCTTATTAAATTCTGTCTCAATTTGGTTTAACTCTTCCATTGTTGGACGTAGGATCATCATCATAAAATCAGCCTTTTGACCAACAATTGTATATAAAGCATGACTGCCTTCGTTACGTTCCTGTGTTGTATTCCATTTTTCAACTAGATTTAAAAACTCGTGAATGGCCTCTTGGCGCTCTTCATTAGGTAGCATTTTCCAGGTAGTCCAGTCAACGGTACGGAAATCATGCAAACAATACCAGCCATCAAGTGTTTGTGCTGCTTCACTCATTAAAATCACTCCTATGTAATCATTCTTCTTATTTACAACATTACTATATCATAGTTTGACCAACCGGCACCTTTATAACACCTTGAAACCGTTTAAATGGATAATTTTTAGAAAAGATGTAAATAGTAAAAACTAGCGTGTAATTTTTTGAAAACAAAAACATTTGTAATGAAAACGCTGACAATGATGTGTTTCCTTGTATTTTTCAATAGGTAAAGTATGCTAATTAAGTAGGTTTTATTTAGGGAGGATTTAACATGAGTGATTTATTTGAAGGATTAAAACAGAAACTTTCAGGACGTGAACTGCGGATCGTATTTCCAGAAGGATTGGATGAACGGATTATCCGCGCCGCCAGTCGACTCGCGGAGGAAAAATTAGTCACACCGATTCTGGTTGGAGACATTGAACAAGTCCAGGCAAAAGCAAACGAACTAGGCGTCTCAGTTGAAAATACGGAGATTTATGACCCAAAAAAATATGCTGGAATGGACGAGCTTGTTACTGCTTTTGTTGAACGACGTAAGGGAAAAGCAACAGAAGAAGATGCTCGAAAAATATTGCTTGATGAGAATTACTTCGGCACGATGCTGGTGTACTTAAATAAAGCAGATGGCTTGGTTAGTGGTGCTGCTCATTCAACAGCAGATACGGTCCGTCCTGCCTTGCAGATTATTAAAACAAAAGAAGGTGTAAAGAAAACTTCTGGCGTTTTCATTATGGTTCGCGGAGAAGAAAAGTATGTGTTTGCTGATTGCGCAATCAATATTTCTCCTGACAGCAATGACCTAGCGGAAATCGCTGTGGAAAGTGCGAAAACAGCGAATATGTTTGATATTGAACCGCGGATAGCAATGCTCAGCTTTTCAACAAAGGGTTCTGCCAAATCACCTGAGACAGAAAAAGTAGCAGCCGCTGTAGAAGAGGCGAAGCGCCGTGATTCCTCGCTTATTCTTGACGGTGAATTTCAATTTGATGCTGCTTTTGTTCCCTCTGTGGCGAAAAGTAAGGCACCAGATTCACCACTTCAAGGGGATGCCAATGTATTTATATTCCCAAGCCTCGAAGCAGGAAATATTGGCTACAAAATTGCACAGCGTTTAGGTGGATTTGAAGCAGTTGGACCGATCCTCCAAGGATTGAACGCTCCAGTAAACGACCTGTCCCGTGGCTGTAACGAAGAAGATGTCTACAAACTAGCACTAATAACCGCAGCCCAACGTTTATAATGAAGAATAGGCCAGTCCATGGTTGAGGGCTGGTCTTTTTGCTAGGCTGTGTAAGGTATTCTGTTGATTCAAGAACCTGTTGTTTAGAGCGGAAGGTGCTTGACTCCTGCGGGATTAACGAGCTGAGTGAGACCCCGCAGGGTCGGAACGACCGAGGAGGCTCACGGGCGAGCCCGCGGAAAGCATAGCACCTGGAGCTCAAATCAACAGCCTAGTTATACACAGCCATGTGATAAAATATAGCTATTACCCTATAAGAGGAGACAACCTTATGGAAACATTGCTCCGCCAGCACCAATGGCGATTCATTGACCAATCAGCAGTAGGAAACCACTTTCACGCCCTACAATCATTTGGGACCGACGATACCTTATGTGCATCTGTTGGAACTGGCCAGGCCCCTGCTACAGCTCGAACCTGGGTCCATCACAAAACGGTTGTGCTTGGAATACAAGATACAAAACTGCCATTCTTAAAAGAAGGAAGACAATTTCTCGAAGAACAAGGCTATCAGTCTATTGTCAGAAATTCTGGAGGGTTAGCGGTTGTGCTCGATGAGGGTGTGTTAAATATCTCATTAATCTTACCAGAAACAGTAAAGAGTATTGATATCAATCGCGGCTATGATACGATGTGGCTGTTAATTCAAAGGATGTTCGCTGAATTTGATGGTCAGATTGAAGCAAGAGAAATTGTTGGTTCGTATTGCCCCGGAAGCTACGACTTAAGTATCAATGGGAAAAAGTTTGCAGGTATTTCCCAACGGCGACTCAAAAAAGGTGTTGCTGTTCAGATTTACCTTTGTGTGAATGGGAGTGGCAGTGAAAGAGCCGAACTGATAAAGAAATTTTATGAGATTGCCAAAAACGGAGAACAAACAAAATTTGCTTATCCAGAAATTGTCCCAGAGGTGATGGCGTCCCTTTCTGAATTGCTTAATGAACAGTTTACAGTGGCTGATGTACTGCTACGGTTATTGAATCAGTTAAAGGAAAATAGCGATTACTTATTTGCTGGACAGTTAAATGAGTTTGAACTAGAATTATTTCCCGGATATTATCAACGAGTCATAGACCGGAATGAAAAACTGAGTGAATAGACAAAAGCCGTAAATCCTTGACTGTGGATTTACGGCTTCTTTATTATGAGTATGTGTTGCTAACTCTCTCCCTAACTGTAGAGGCGGCGTGACTATTCAGCAACTTTTTCTAAGTTACCATTACGGTCCATTTTGAACTTAGTTGCGGGTCTTTCTTCTTCATCAAATAACACGAGTTTGCGTGCTCGATTCATAATCTTCATTAGTGTTTCATAATCTTCCTGCATGGTTTCGGTATTTTGAGATAGGTCCTCAATTTTTGCAGCCATTTCCGCATTTTGATTTCTTAACTCCGCAATCTCGCGCTTTAATCTTTCATTCTCACTTTTTAATGCTTCATTTTGCAGATTGGCATGATCAAAGTTTTGCAAGAAGTCTATAACCTGATCTAATGAGAGCCCAGCAGAAGGTGATGCAGACCTGTACATTGTTTGTGCAACCGGCTTTACGGATGGTTGTACAGTTGGTGATACATGCATTTCAGCAGCTGTTTCTGTAGATAAATCTGGCATATCATAGCTGTCCATTGATAGCTGCATTTCGCTTGCCTGTGGCAGTATTTCAGCAGTTACTGGCGGATTGTATAGTAATTTCTTCTTTCCGCTTTGTTCTTTCCCTAGTACTCTTTGACGTTGCTTACGTTGTTTCTTAGCTAATTGTAATGCTTTTTCATAGCGATGGCGCACGACGGCATTCCATCTGAAGCCACAGGCTGCGGAAGTCCGATTCAGTTTGTCACCAACCTCTTCAAACGCGTTCAGCTGCGTACTGCCTTCTCTTACATGGCGCAGAACGGTTTCAGCCAAAAGTAAATCATTTTCATCTGTCCATGCATCTTGACGAATTTTCATATGTTTCAACTCCCTAAATAATATAAACGTTAACCCTGATGAGTTTTTAAAAGTTCTAGTCTTATGATGGACAAGTTTACTAAGCTTTATACCAAAATCTTGCAAGGATAGTAGATTTTTTAACTGAAAGAGTCGGTGGTGTGTGAAAAGCTTGCTTGCAATGGGGCATAAGAAAATGTAAAATACCATAGGAGTTAACTGATTGATTTAGGGTAAAATAATAATAGATAGCATGAGAAAGGGCTGGAAGTAGTGTCTAATGAATTTCGCGTTTGTGATGATTGTCAAGCCGTGAATTTAAAGACATTAATCCCTCGTTTGAAAGAGATTGACCCGGAAGCCGAAGTTGTTATTGGCTGCCAATCCTATTGCGGTCCTGGCCGAAAAAAGACCTTTGCCTTTGTAAACAACCGACCACTAGCCGCACTAACCGAAGAGGAATTAATGGAGAAAATTAATAAAAAGCTAAAATAATCACCTACGACCAAAAAATCTTAGGTGATTTTTCTTTTGTTATATTTTTGGATAACCCTGTTGATTGGAGCGGAAGGTGCTTGACTCCTGCGGGATGAACGAGCTGAGTGAGACCCCGCAGGGCGGAACGACCGAGGAGGCTCACGGGCGAGCCCGCGGAAAGCATAGCACCTGGAGCTCCAATCAACAGAACAAGTAAAAAAATATGGCGAAAAATGCTGGCGAAATTTGCTGATTTACCTAATAATTGGAGATATAATAGATACAAGCCTAAGAGGAAGAAGGGGAAACACCTATGGGGTACTCGGCAGAAAAGCTTAGTGAAGAAAAAGTGTTTAAAGATCCTGTTCATCGCTACGTGCATGTGCGCGATTCTGTTATCTGGGATCTAGTCGGGACAAAGGAATTTCAGCGGCTGCGGCGAATTAAACAGCTCGGGACTGCCTTTTTAACCTTCCATGGGGCGGAGCATAGCCGCTTCAACCACTCTCTTGGAGTCTATGAAATTGTTCGTCGTATCATTGATGATGTGTTTGCAGGCAGGCCGGAATGGAACGCAGAAGATCGCATCCTTACCCTGTGTGCAGCCCTTCTACACGATTTGGGGCACGGACCTTTTTCACATTCCTTTGAAAAGGTATTTGACTTGGACCATGAAGAATTCACAAGAGCGATTATCCTCGGAAAAACAGAAGTAAACACCATTCTTACAAAGGTGAGTCCAGACTTTCCTGAAAAAGTCGCAGAAGTGATCGAAAAGACCTCAGAAAAAAAGCTTGTTGTTAGTTTAATTTCCAGTCAAATTGATGCCGATCGCATGGATTACCTGCAAAGAGATGCCTATTTTACCGGTGTAAGCTACGGTCAATTTGATATGGAAAGAATCTTGCGTGTTATGCGCCCGCAGGAAGATCAAGTGGTAATTAAGAAAAGCGGCATGCATGCGGTTGAAGACTATATTATGAGCCGCTACCAAATGTACTGGCAAGTATACTTTCATCCTGTGTCTCGCAGCGCAGAGGTCATTTTAACGAAAATCCTCCACCGGGCGAAACAGTTATCGGAAGAAAACTATGCGTTTAAAAGCAATCCGCTTCACTTTTATAGCCTCTTTACAGGCCAAGTGACATTAGAAGACTATTTAAAGTTAGATGAAGCAGTAATTATGTATTATTTTCAAATGTGGCAGGAAGAGGATGACAAGATATTAAGCGACTTATGCACACGCTTCGTTAACCGCAACCTGTATAAATATGTGGAATTTGACCCAGCGAAGGAATACAAAAAACTCACAGAATTAACCCGTCTTTTTGAAAAGGCTGGAATCGATCCAGAATACTATTTAGTGGTCGATTCTTCGTCAGACCTGCCATACGATTTTTACCGTCCTGGTGAGGAAGAAGAACGGTTGCCGATTCATTTATTAATGAAAAGCGGCGAGCTAAGGGAGCTGTCCCGTGAATCCGAAATTGTCGACGCCATCTCTGGTAAAAGGCGAACCGATCATAAGCTCTATTATCCTGCTGATTTTCTAGATGCTGATTCGCTAGAAAAGGATATTAAAAAACAAATACGTACCCTATTAGAGATATAAACTTGGTGTAGGAGATGACGATGTTGTTAAAAGATCATGCGAAGCTGATGCAAGCAATTTTTGTTTCCGGTGAAGTTGTCGGAAGAAAGAAACTGCAAAAGATGATATATATTGCGAAGAAGGTAACATTCCCCTTTCACGAGCGTTTCCAGTTTCATTTTTACGGACCATATTCCGAGGAATTAACGTTAAGAGTCGAAGAGCTTTGTAATATGGGGTTCCTCGAGGAAATTAAAGAGAAAAAGGGTGGCTATTTTCAATATCGTTACACCCTAACCGAAGAAGGAAAAGAGTTTTTAAATTTAAATGAAGTGGACATGCCCTTTTTAGAAGAGTGTCTGAAGGATATGAATGGACAGAATGCTAGATTCTTGGAGCTAGTATCAACAATCTTGTATTTTGATAATCTTCCGAAAGAGGAAGTTACAAACAAAGTATTCACATTAAAAGCTAGCCAACGCTATACAGAAGAGGAAATCGTCGAAGCGTATCAGTACATTGAAGCGTTAAAAGGCAAAGCGAATCTCCAAATCGTATAGCGGAACCATGAACAATAGAATGCAAAGTAGCTTGAGGAAGACCTCAAGCTATTTTCTATATACATTATTCAGTAGAGTTGGAGGAAATACTTATGGCAAAATTAGCTAGGAAAGTTGCGATCATTACTGGTGGTGCGGGTGGAATTGGTGTCGAAACGGCCGAATTATTTTTAAAAGAAGGCGCGAAGGTTGTATTAGTTGGGAGAACTGAAGAATCACTGGTTAAGGCGAAGTCAGAACTTGATCAATATGGAGAGGTTATCACAGTTAAAGCGGATGTATCCAAAGAAGAAGACACAATCAATTATGTGAATAAAACGATTGAAAACTATGGAAAAATTGATATTTTCTTTAATAATGCGGGTATTGAAGGGAAGGTTGCATTATTGGTAGACCAAACGGTAGAGGCCTTTGATGAAGTAATGAATATCAATGTTCGCGGGATCTTTTTAGGATTAAAGCATGTGTTACCCATCATGATGGAACAAGGTAGCGGCAGTATTATTAACACGGCATCTGATGCAAGTTGGATGGGCTATCCAACCCTCTCACCTTATGTTGCTTCAAAGCATGCTGTAGTCGGATTAACAAAAACAGCTGCCCTTGAAGCCTCCAGCAGAAAGGTACGAGTGAATTCCATCCACCCTACTAGTGTGAATACAAGAATGATGAGAGATATTGAAGAAAGCACCTATCCAGGTCGAGCAGAACAGGCTAGGGAGGAATACACCCAGCTTATACCGCTGGGAAGATATGCGGAACCGAGTGAAATTGCTAAGTTGGTTCTGTTCCTTGCTTCTGATGATAGTAGTTTTATTAGTGGAAGTCAGTATCGAATTGATGGAGGCATGTCTGCTAATTCGAATTAAGCTTTTGCAAAACGAAGGTGCGCAGGGAATAACACTTCCTGAGCACCTCTTTTTAATCTATTAATTATCGCTTAGTCTTTTGCCAGCAACTGCGTAATGGTTTTTAGGCATTTCCTCAATAAATACCACGATCTTTTCTTTTGGGGCATCTACTGTCTCGCTAACAGCAGCCGTTACTTTTTCAACAAGGGCCTTTTTTTGTTCTTCTGTACGACCTTCTAACATTTTAACAGTAACATAGGGCATCGGTAGTCCTCCTTTAAACATAACTGTTCATATTGTGGCATTTTGACAATAAAAAAACAAGCATGTTTAACATTTTCACATTAGGGTCGCTATCATGTATACTAAAAGGAAAAAAGAGGAGAAGGGGAGATAGATTGGACGGATTCCTTGCCTATTCATTAGAGGAGATTCCCTATGTTGCAATCACTTTAATGATTGCGTTTACGTTCCACGAATTTGCTCATGCTTACGTGGCTTATAAATTTGGGGATAGCACGGCACAAAAACAAGGGCGCTTGACGTTAAATCCGCTCAAGCATCTGGATCCATTTGGGACGATTTTAATTTTTATTGCGGGGTTTGGTTGGGCCCGTCCCGTCCCTGTTAATCGTTTTTTCTTTAAAAAACCGCGTCTTGCCGGAGTGCTAGTTTCGGTTGCAGGACCGCTTAGTAATCTAGTATTGGCCTCGATTGCCTTTATCGTTGCCTTCGCTTTAATTCGTTTTGGTGCAGTGATTCCAGCAGGTTTTAGTGAATTCCTCGACATCTTTATTTGGCTAAATATCGTTTTATTTATTTTTAACTTATTGCCGTTTCCGCCATTGGATGGGTACCGTATTTTAGAGGATTTAGCACCAAATGACCTGCGGGCAAAAATGACCCAGTGGGAATCGTATGGAGTAATTATCTTTTTGATTATTGTCATCACCCCACTTGATCAGTATACGATCCAGCCGATTTTTAATGTGGTTTTACCATGGGTGATGAATGGATTAGGTGATTTCTTTTATCAATTCTTTTTTTAAGAAAGCTATGTTAAAGGTTATTGTTGATTTTAGAACCCTGTTGATTTGTGCGGAAGGCACGAGACTCCTCGAAAATGCTATCGCATTTTCTTCGTGCGTGGGCAAATTCAAGGATGCAAATCAATGTCCTGCGGGACTAGCAGGTCAGGGTGAGACCCCGCAAGCGCGCAGCGCTGAAGAGGCTCACCGACCGCCCGCGGAAAGCGAAGTGCCTGGAGCGCAAATCAACAGCCTAGTTTATCACAGCCTTTAAGAAAGCTACTTATGCGTAAAATCCGACTTTTGGGTTTTTACAACAATCTTTACCTAAATGGCATTTTTTAAGTAGGAGGTTCATAGTTAATGGATGAAAAGAAAAAACTTGGATTTAATATTATTAAACCTGACCCGACTGATGGGCATAAGGGCTACGGTAAAGGTGCCTTAAGTCTTGATAATGTCTCGCCTGTGATTATTGATGTTGATGCGGGTGATGCAGTTATTGATGTTGGTGCGATGCATGCACGAAGTGTTGTCGAAAAGGGTATTAAGTTCCTGAAAACAAAGGAAGAGGTCCCGAATGCTAAACCGTACTGGTTGGTGTGGGTAACGGTAGATCGGAAACCGGAAGGACCGTATTATGCGGGTGTAACGGCCTGTGAAATGACGGTTGATCGTGAAATACGCCGGGGATATAAATCACTTCCAGAACATGTGAATCGGATGGACAAGTCATTGAAACGCCATATAATCGTCGACCATATGGATGATAAATCGAAAAAAATCTTAGCTGATTTTCTCCGTAATCATAATCAGGAGTTATGGAACAATTCGACTGAAGAGTTGAAAAAGGGTTTACAGGCGGAATAAAGCTATTTCAGAAAAATAAAGTGTTGAAATTTTGGCAAAAAGTAGCTAAAATTATTAACAGTGTGAGAACACTGTAAAACTAGGACAAGAAAAGCTCCGGAGCGGAAACTCCGGAGCTTTTCTATGTTCATTTCGAAGTGCCAAATAGCTTTTTAAACGTAAAACTCGGCTTTTGGGGTTTTTATAACCCTCTCTACTAAGTGAATCCTTTGAATTAATTCGCCCATTTAAGAATTTTCTTGTACCAAGGGACTTCTTTTTCTTGCTTTTCTTTTGCAGGTTTTTCAACCACTGTATGGTTAAAATGGTCGGTACAGTATTCCGTTGGTTCGGTACCAGTCTCATAATACGTAAACCTCCGGACAGGACAGTCATCCGATGCCAGCTTTCCATTGGCAGGATTAACATAAACACCAACAACGCCTTCCTTCGGCGGTTTGAAGCTCTTAACCGGTTTCCCTTTAAGTGACTTTTCCATAAACTGAGCCCAGATGTTTTTGGCATAGCCTTTCTCTGCAACGCGTGTAATGGTATTCCCATTGTCATAACCAGTCCAAACGGCCGTGACGAGCTGCGGAGTATAGCCAACCATCCAGTTATCGGTTACAGTTGTCCCCGATTTCGCTGCATACGTACGGGTAATATCTTTTATCAGTGAATGACCGGTTACCGTTGTATATCCATTTAGCTTTGGATCGAATACACCCGTCAGCATCTGTGTCATCACAAAGGCTTTTGCTGGATCGAGAACCTTGCTGTCTTCAATTTTATGCTCATAAATGATCTTTCCGTTATAATCTTCTACCTTAGTAATCAAGATAGGATGTACCTTTTTCCCGCCATTAGCAAACAGACTATAGGCATTGGCCATTTCAATGACGCGCACTCCGGAGGTACCGAGTGCCAAGGAGGGGACACTAGCCATATCCGTTGATATTCCGAACTTCTTTACAGTGTTTACTAATGTTTCTGTGCCCATAAAGAGGTGCGTCTTTACGGCGTAAATATTATCTGATAATGCGAGCGCCTGGGCAAGGGTAATTTCGCCATCAGCGTAGGTATTATTATAATTTTTCGGTGAATATTCTTCCCTGCCATTATCAAATTTGAAGGTTGTATATTCACTTCTCATGGTTGAGGAGGGCGTGAAGCCTTGGTTAAGCGCTTCGTAATAAAGTAACGGCTTAATGGTTGATCCAGGCTGTCTTACTGCCTGAACGGCACGGTTAAAGGGACTTTCTTCATAGTTGCGGCCGCCAATCATCGCTGTAACATGTCCGTTTTTCGGATTCATTGCGACCATACCCACTTGAATCTCTGACTCGTCTGAAATATATTTTTCTACCTGTTGTTCAGCAATTTCCTGCTGCTTCAGGTCAAGTGTCGTATAGACCTTTAAACCGCCGAGAGCAATTGTCCGTTCATCCAGGTTTAATGTGTTTTTTAAGGCATTTTTAACGGCATCTTGAAAATACGGTGCAGCTTCAACCTGCAGATGCGGATGTTTTCCAACGAAGGAGAGTGGGTCTTCCTTTGTTGTTTGGGCTATTTGTTTCTTGATATAGCCGTTGGTAACCATGGTATTGAGTATAATCGCCTGTCTTTGCTTGGCATTTTCTAATGAAGATAGCGGCGAGTAAAGACTTGGTCCTTTCGGGATTCCAGCAAGCATGGAGGCTTCCGCTAAGGTCAGTTCGGAGGCGCTTTTTCCAAAATAAAATTGGCTTGCTGATTGAACACCGTAGGAACCGTGGCCATAGTAAATCGTGTTTAAATAGCCTTCAAGGATTTCATCCTTTGTATAGTTCATTTCAAGTCGAATGGAATAAAAAGCCTCAAGAATTTTTCGCTTCCATGTTTTATCATGCTCAAGGAAGAGATTCCTTGCGTATTGCTGTGTAATCGTACTGGCACCTTGAACCTTTGCAAATGCCTTTATATCGGCAAGCACGGCACCGGCAATCCGTTTATAATCAAAGCCATGATGATCATAGAAATTTTTATCCTCAATAGAAATAGTCGCTGCAGTTAAATCTGGAGAAATTTCGTCTAACGGTACCCAATATCTTTTCTGACCGCTATTACTCTCTCCAATCAACGAACCATCATTTGCAAAGAACAAGGTGGATTGGGGAACAGCTAGCGCTGGGGCTCCCAGCATTTTTGCATAAACGAGAATTCCTATAAATAGTAGGAGAGCGAGAATGAGTCCTATCATAGTAATAATGATAAAAGCACGCAGGTATTTTACTGTTTTTCGAAATCCCTGGTCTGTTACAACTTCCAATTGAATCCCCCCTTTAAGCTCCTATTGATGGTAGCTAAATATCACGATAAAAAATTGCATAGTAACAGTATTGGAAAAAAACGGGGGAGTTTAAACATTTTATCCAGAAAAAAGAAAAATTTTCTTGAAATTTCACTAGTAATTCACTAGACTTTTCTTTATGTTTGTAATTCAATAGTTTGGGTAGTATAAAAAAGAAAAACGACCTATTATTGGCGAATTTTAAAATAGAAATTGGAAGGAAGATGAACATGGCAATTTGGTTTACAGAAAAGCAGACTGAAAACTTTGGTATCACCATGAAAATAAATAAAACCTTACATACAGAGCAAACGGATTTTCAAAAGCTTGATATGGTAGAAACAGAAGAATGGGGTAATATGCTATTGCTAGATGACATGGTTATGACCTCTGAAGTAGATGAGTTTGTTTATCATGAAATGGTCGCGCATGTGCCGCTATTTACCCATCCAAACCCTGAGAACGTACTTGTTGTTGGCGGCGGCGATGGTGGCGTAATCCGTGAAATTCTAAAACACCCAAGCGTGAAAAAAGCAACGCTTGTTGATATTGATGGCAAAGTTATTGAGTACTCAAAAAAATTCCTTCCTTCCATTGCAGGAATGCTTGAGGACCCACGTGTCGATGTTCAAGTAGATGATGGCTTCATGCATATTGCTAATAGTGAAAACCTATACGATGTAATCATGGTAGATTCAACAGAACCGGTTGGACCAGCAGTAAACTTATTCACAAAAGGTTTCTATGCGGGAATATCTCGTGCGTTGAAGGAAGATGGGATCTTTGTTGCTCAATCCGATAACCCTTGGTTCAAAGCGGACCTAATCCGCAGTGTACAAAGTGACGTAAAGGAAATCTTCCCAATCACGCGCTTGTACCTAGCAAACATCCCAACCTACCCAAGCGGACTATGGGCATTCACCATCGGCTCAAAGAAATATGATCCATTGGAAGTAAGCGATGACCGCTTCCACGAAATCGAAACAAAATACTACACAAAAGAACTACACAAAGCAGCCTTCGTCCTACCGAAGTTCGTCGGAGATTTAGTGAAGTAACTTTGGTAGTGGTGCCTGTCACCACGAAAATACAAATGTCCACGCCAGGAGGACAGTGTGGTTGTTTTGTTACTGTCCTCTCCAGGTGGACAAATTGGGTATTTGTCCACGAGTGGTGCCTGTCACCCATTAGGTTGTCACCCATTAGGTGTCAATTAATACTATTTTCATTACATAAAAGTGAGGAATGCATATGCGTTTTGATGAGGCTTATTCTGGGAATGTGTTTATTAAGAGTCATCCGAGTTTTGAGGAGAGTAAGGTTGTTCTTTATGGAATGCCGATGGATTGGACGGTTAGTTATCGTCCAGGTTCACGGTTTGGTCCTGCGCGTATCCGCGAGGTGTCAATTGGGCTTGAGGAGTATAGCGCCTATCTTGACCGCGAGCTTGAGGATGTAAACTATTTTGATGCTGGCGATATCCCACTACCATTTGGAAACCCGCAAAAAAGTATTGATATGATCGAAGAGTACGTGGATCAGTTACTAGCTGCTGGCAAGTTTCCATTAGGCATGGGCGGAGAGCACCTTGTTTCTTGGCCAGTAATGAAAGCTGTTTATAAGAAATATCCTGATTTAGCAATCATTCATATGGATGCACATACCGATTTACGTGAGCATTATGAAGGCGAGCCGCTGTCCCACTCAACACCTATTCGTAAAATTGCCGAGCTGATTGGACCGAAGAATGTTTATTCCTTTGGTATTCGTTCAGGAATGAAGGAAGAGTTTGAATGGGCAAAGCAAAACGGCATGCATATTTCAAAATTTGACGTCCTCGAGCCGTTAAAAGAAATTCTGCCATCACTTGCTGGTCGTCCGGTTTATGTCACGATTGATATCGATGTTCTTGATCCGGCACATGCACCTGGAACTGGTACAGTTGATGCTGGCGGAATCACTTCTAGAGAGCTACTTGCTTCTATCCATGAAATTGCCCGCTCAGAAGTAAATGTTGTCGGAGGCGACCTTGTTGAAGTCGCACCAATTTATGACCATTCCGAACAAACCGCGAACACAGCGAGCAAGTTGATTCGTGAAATGCTTCTAGGTTGGGTAAAATAAAAAAACTTTTTTTGGTGCCTGTCCCAATAAGGGGCAGGCATCTTTTGAATCTTGCACCAGCAATGGGTATAATAGAAAAAGTGATTGCGGACGAGATTATTCAAAGGACCTTAAAAAAGGTTCCTTTTTAAAAAAGGAAGTGCATTACTAGGTGTCGACCCCTGAAGTACCGGTAAAAATTACAGTAAAAACAACCATTGACCAGGATGAAACTTTTGAATTATCGGTTTTTGGTCGATACTTTCAAAGAGAGAATGCGGATTATCTCCAATATGTAGAAGCGTTGGAGGAAGGTAGTGTCCGTACGATTGTAAAAATGTCAGCCAAGGAAGCGCTAATTTTGCGCTCAGGTGCAGTGAAAATGCGCTTGCCCTTTGAATTAAATCGTAAGCTGAACGGTAGTTATGAATTGCCGTTTGGGGAATTTGCCACCGTAACAAAGGCAAACAAGTTAGATTATAGCTATGAAAATGGGAAAGGCCGCTTTACGGTTCTTTACGACTTTTTGATGGAAGGGTCATCATTAAGTACATACCATTTAGAAATAGCGTTTCAGGAGGATAAAAATGAATATAGTTGAACAGGTGCAAAGTAAGTTAAAGGATGAGATTAAAGCAGCTGTTGTCAAGGCAAATCTTGCAACTGCTGAACAAATCCCTGACGTCATTTTGGAAGTGCCAAAGGATAAAACGCATGGTGATTACGCGACAAATATGGCGATGCAGCTGGCACGTGTGGCAAAGAAACCACCTCGTGCGATTGCTGAGGCATTGATTGAGAATTTTGACCGTTCCAAGGCTTCGATTGAGAAAATCGATTTGGCAGGACCAGGATTCATTAATTTTCATATGAATAATGATTACTTAACAGATCTTATTCCAAATGTGCTCGCAGCGGATGAACGGTATGGCGAGACAACGATTGGCGGCAAGCAAAAGATTCAAGTGGAGTTTGTTTCGGCAAATCCAACGGGTGACCTTCACTTAGGTCATGCCCGCGGTGCGGCGATCGGCGATGCACTCTGCAATATTTTAGCAAAGGCGGGCTTTGATGTTTCCCGCGAATACTATATTAATGATGCTGGAAACCAGATTAATAATCTTGCGCTTTCGGTTGAAGCGCGGTACTTTCAGGCGCTAGGTCTTGAAAAAGAAATGCCTGAGGGCGGCTACCATGGTGCTGATATCATCGGCATTGGAAAAAGGCTTGCTGAGGAGTTTGGCGATAAGTTTGTCGAAACGGATGAGCAGGAGCGCTCTGACTTTTTCCGTGAATATGGCTTGAAATATGAGATGGCTAAATTACAGAAGGACCTTGAGGATTTCCGTGTCCGATTTGATGTCTGGTTCTCTGAAACTTCACTTTATAAAAATGGGAAAATTGATGAAGCACTGGCAGCACTGCGTGAGAGCGGCTATATATACGAGGAGGACGGCGCGACCTGGTTGCGTTCGACTGATTTCGGTGATGATAAGGACCGCGTGTTAATTAAGCAGGATGGGTCCTATACGTATTTGACCCCAGATATTGCTTATCACAAGGACAAGCTTGACCGTGGATTTGAAAAGTTGATTAATATATGGGGAGCCGACCATCACGGTTATATTCCAAGAATGAAAGCGGCGATCCAGTCACTCGGCTATGGCCCTGAGGCCCTCGAGGTCGAAATTATCCAGCTGGTTCACCTCTATAAGAATGGTGAAAAAATGAAGATGAGTAAACGTACGGGTAAAGCGGTAACGATGCGTGATTTAGTCGATGAGGTTGGCCTCGATGCCACTCGTTATTTCTTTGCAATGAGAAGTTCGGATACACATATGGACTTTGATTTAGACTTAGCCGTTTCCGAATCAAATGAAAATCCTGTCTATTACTCCCAGTATGCCCACGCCCGTATTTGCAGCATTCTGCGTTCAGGTGAAGAGCAGGGAATTCGGGTGGATGGCAGTGATACTGACTATTCGTTAGTTGGTGCCGAGAAGGAAATTGACTTGCTGAAAAAACTTGGCGAGTTCCCGTTAGCGGTTAGCGAGGCAGCCCTAAAGCGTGTGCCGCACCGGATTACTAATTATATTTACGAACTTGCTTCCGCCTTCCACAGCTTCTACAATGCTGAAAAGGTACTCGACAGCGAGCATCCAGAACGCACCAAGGCGCGTCTCGCGTTAGTCAAGACCGTTCAAATTACACTGCGCAATGCGTTGGCGTTAATCGGCGTTTCTGCTCCGGAAAAGATGTAAACTTTTGGTTGGCTCCCTTTTTTAAGGGGGCTATTTTTTGAGGTGGCAAATAAATTTCCGAAGTGGCAAATAAAGTATGAGAAACGGCAAATAAATTTCGAAGTAGCAAATAAACTTCCGAAACGGCAAACAAAGTTTGTGAAGTGGCAAATAAACCACATAAAGTGGCAAATAAAGTATGAGAAACGGCAAATAAATTTCGAAGTAGCAAATAAACTTCCGAAACGGCACATAAAGTTTGTGAAGTGGCAAATAAACCACATAAAGTGGCAAATAAACCCCTTAAAGCAGCAGATAAATTGAAAATGAGAGACCTACCCAACCCAAATATGAAATTTTTTCTAAAATGGAATATCAATATCCAAATCTGCAGATAGTAATAAGGAACTTTTAGCGAGGAGTGGACCGCAGTGAATGTAGGAAGAGCGAAAGAAATACTTGAATCCGCAGATATGATCGACGTGACATATGATGGCGCCCCAGTCATCATTCAACATGTCGATGACACAACGAAAATGGCTAGAATCTACTCAAAGCAAAACCCCGAGGATGAACGTGACGTTCCTGTCTTAAACTTGATCGAAGAAGTATAAAAAGAGTCTCCACTTCGGAGACTCTTTTTTTATGGCTCTTTCTATTAAAAATTAATGCTGCTTGTTTGGCAAAGATTTTTCCGGATGGTTATGACCTTGCCGCTTTTTATTTTTCTCTTGTTTTTTCTTATTTTCATTAAAGGTCTTCACAAATTCACTTGTACTTTCCAAAAGAAACCCCTCCTTGATTTTTCGAATCTAGTTGTTACTTTAACCATTTGAGAGACAAAACATGCACCATAATTACTTGATCTCGATCGCTCCGCCGCGGATCCGTTTGTAGCCGCGAAGCTTGCTCATGTCCTCTACCAATCGCAGCAATGCTTGGTCTTTTGCCTTCGCCTCAATCATAAAATCAACGTCCTGTCCTAGTTCTTTGATCATCTTCAAGAAAGGGGCGATAAACTCTAAATCAACAAAGTCAGCATGGGAACGAAACTCTTTTTCCGTTTTTGGAGAGGAGATATGTATCTTTGGGTTGAGAGGAATATGATCCCATGTTTGAAAAATCCTCGGCAATAGTTCTTCGAGGGT
>JAQSXG010000511.1 GCA_029256785.1 Neobacillus sp. | reverse complement strand
CTCTGAAAAAAAGTAATTCTTATTTTCTGTAACCCACTCCCATTCCTCTATAATCACGTCTTATATAAATTTATAAATCTACCATTCCAGCATAGGCCACCCGTTTGAATATGGATTTAATGATGCCCACCCCACTATTTCATGATTAATTCCGATAACCATGACTGCAAACGTACACTAAAATTATTAAACCATTCATTCATATAATGAATATCCTTTTGTTCCTCCTCCAACTTTGCATTCCGATTCTCAATCCCCTGGTTATAAATTGTTAAAATTGAATCAAGGTCATTTAATAATGCCAACCTTGTGTTAATTTTATCTTCATTCTCCCCTGCCCTTTTCCTGTTTAAAGTAATATATAAAAAACAATTTTATCCGAAAAATATAAAGTTGCATTTTGCAAATAATTAACGTATAAATAAATAAGAGGTGAACTAAATGGAGAACATTAGAGAACTTTTTCAAGTCTTGACAAGACGTTTTGGGCTTTTGAATAAGAACTGTTGTCAAATCGGGGAAGTTGAAATATCCCTAGTCCAAAGTCATATCATTTACGAAATTCTTCGTAAAGATAAACCTTCGATGCAACAAGTAGCGGAAGCTTTAGGGATGGATATAACTACTTTTAGCAGGCAAATACAAACCTTAGTTAGAATGGGGCTAGTTAAGAAATCACCTCTTCCTAATGATAAACGTGTTTCACAACTTTTTTTGACCACACAAGGAAATTATGTAGCCGCTAAAATTGATGCAGAAATGAATCAGTACTTAAATGAAGTATTTTCTAACATGAGTGAATTCGAAAGAGAAATGGTTATTAACTCAGTAAAATTATTAAATGAAGCTATGTCAAAGTCATCGGTTTGTTGTAAACCATTATTTTGAGCAAGAATCACTTGCTCTTTTATTAAGACTCTTTTCTCAAACTTTGTTGCTATTTAGAACGGAATAATGGGACTTTAAGCTATTTTCACCGATTTAAGGCGGATTTTATAGAGAAAAGAGCTTTCAAACTTTATTCGAAGTGCCAAATAGCTATTTAACGTAAAAACCGGCTTTTGGGTTTTTACAACAATCTTTACAAAAACAACCTTTATTAAAAAACAATATTTGTAATTTGCAATTATAAGGAGGTGCAATTTATTGAAAGCAAATTGGGATCTTTGTGAAGGACCCATTGGATCTTCTTTGTTGAAATTAACCTTGCCGATTATTGCAACTAATTTCATTTCAACAACCTACGGATTGGTTGATATGATTTGGATTGGTAAATTGGGAAGTGATTCAGTTGCGGCCCTTGGTACAGCTATCTTCTTTGTAAACCTGGCGTTTGCGCTGTTTACGATAGTTTCTATTGGTACAGGAATCAAAGTTGCACATAGCGTGGGCGCGGCAAGAGATAAACAAGCCAAGGTTTTTATTCATAATGGATTATTGATGTCTTTGTTACTAGGATTTATATATACGTCCTTTATTCTCCTGACAAAGAATCATCTAATAGTTTTTTTTCAATTAGATAGTGATGCAATAGAAACTATGGCCACTCAGTTTCTCGTTATTTCTACTATTGGAACACTCTTTTCTTTTTTTAATATTTTAATCAGTACCGTTTTCACTTCAATGGGAAACAGCAGAATACCTTTTAGAATACAAACTATTGGTTTCCTAGTAAATTTAATTTTTGATCCTTTATTTATTTTTGGATGGGGTAATTTTAAAGGATTAGGTGTATCAGGGGCAGCAATAGCAACCTTATTAGCCAATATAGTTGTTACGTGTTTTTTTATAGTATATATGAAAAATCTACCTATTTTTTCCAAACCATTTACATTCAATGTTGACCAAATGAAGGAAGTTCTTCTAATGGGGATACCCATCACGATACAGCGAGTTACCTTTATTGTCATTTCTATCATTATTGCAAAAATTATTGTTCAATGGGGTCCAAATGCTGTCGCTGTTCAAAGAGTTGGGATTCAGATTGAGTCGATTTCTTATATGACGATTGGCGGCCTTCAAGGTGCTATTGCAGCTTTTATTGGCCAAAATTTTGGAGCAGACAAATACGATAGAATTAAAAAAGGATATAACAATGCCTTAATTATCACCTCAGTCTTTGGAATATTAATTTCGTTATTATTTATATTTTATCCACAGCCAATCTTTTCATTATTCTTGTCGGATGAAACTAGCCTATTGCTGGGAATTGACTATATGAAGATCATCGGGTATTCTCAATTGTTTATGTGTTTGGAACTAATGACAGTCGGTGCATTTAATGGCATTGGAAAAACCTATATTCCCCCTCTTTTTAGTATTATTTTAACTGTATTGAGAATTCCAATGGCGATCATGTTGTCGGGTCCTTTCGGTCTAAATGGAGTTTGGATGGCCATTGCATTAAGTAGTGTCCTAAAAGGAATCATTCTTGTTTTTTGGTTTACTCGGACACTTGGAAAGAGCAATCACATGGTAAAGAAATCAAAGTTAGAGGATGAACTGAAAGAAGGTCCATGTTTATGAGTATAATCAATCGTGAATTATTACAAATTATTATAGACAACCATTTGCATAAAGATATATGGAGGGGCAATTTTGGGTTAGAAAAAGAAAATAATAGGGTCGATGGGAAAGGTAATTTGGCAATGACACCCCACCCAAAGGTTTTTGGAAGTAAAATGGAAAATCCGTATATCAAGACTGATTTTTCAGAAAGCCAAATTGAAATGATTACCCCTGTTTTTGAAAAGATTGATGAGGCCTATCAATTTTTAGAGACGATTCATGATATTGTAACGCTTGAGTTAAATAATGAATATCTATGGCCCAGCAGCAATCCACCAGGATTGCCTAATGACAAGGAAATTCCGATTGCTTTTATGAATGATCCAGTAGAAGATAATTATCGGCTCCAATTGGCCGAAAAATATGGCCGAAAAAAACAATTAATATGCGGTATTCATTACAATTTTTCTTTCAATGAGGAGTTTTTAAAAAAATTCTATAATGCGCTGCATTACAATAAAAGCTTTAAGGATTTTAAAAACGGTATCTATTTGAAATTAGCTCGTAACATATTGAAATATCGTTGGCTTCTCATTTATTTGACCGGGGCTAGTCCTGTGTTTAATAAAACCTATATCGAGAAATGTGTGCAATTGGGCAAAAACCTGGATGAAGAAAGCTATTTTTTCCCAAACATGAATTCTTTACGAAATAGTGTTTGCGGCTACCGTAATGAAAAATCATTTTATGTTTCTTATGATTCGGTTGAAGAGTATATACGAGACTTACAATCCTTGGTTAACTCGAAGGAATTATTGAGTACTAGGGAGTATTATAGTCCTGTAAGAATAAAACCTGCACAAGGAAGAGACTTGCTACAGGATGGTATCGCTTATTTAGAAGTACGTATGATTGATTTAAACCCCCTTTATAAAATTGGGGTTAGTAAAGATTCGTTGAAATTTGTACATTTGTTTCTCCTATTTATGATGTTTATAGAAGATGGGTTTTTCGGGGAAGAAGAACAAAAAGTAGCTGCTCTTAATCATGATAGTCTAATAATGAATGGTTTACAGGGTAGGTTATTAGGTGACAACAGATTTGTAACGTTAGAAGAAAAAGCTTTAGCTTTTATGCAAGAAATGGAGTATATGTTACAGGTGTTAAGGCCCTGTGATGAGACCTTCATACGCTTACTAGAACAAGTAAAACAAAAATTAATTAAAACGGAGCTCTGTTTTGCTTCTATGGTTATGTCTGAGATCCAAAAGTCCTCTTATCTTTCTTACCACCTTGACAAAGCAAAGCAGTATGCCAAGGA
>JAQSXG010000022.1 GCA_029256785.1 Neobacillus sp. | reverse complement strand
ATTCCCGAATTAATTCGGCCATTTGGAAGGCCTCAGCTTTAGGTATATCTGGTAGGAGAACAACAAATTCCTCGCCACCATAACGTGCGACTGTTCCTCGGGTGCCTGCAATGTTATTTAATCGTGAAGCGAGCTCACATAAGATTTCATTTCCACTTTGGTGCCCGTAGGTGTCATTTACTGCTTTGAAGTGATCAATATCAAGAATGATTAGTGATAATTCTTTCCGTTTGAATTGATATAGTTTTTCCATTTCTTCGGTGAGAAGATTTTCAAAATAACGATAGTTATATAATTTTGTTAGAGCACACCGCTCACTTTGAATTTTTGTCAATTCATAATGCTTGGCATTTTCAATGGCAACCGCCAAATAGGAACAAAGAATATCGACAATCATTAACTGCGATTTCTCATAGGCGCGTTTGCGCTTCGAAGCAAGCAATAGAACCCCAATTACTTTCTTACTTCTGACAATAGGGACTGCCAAAATACTCTCTGACTCAACAGGTATATATCCTTGCGTAGACATTCTCCATTGTTTTCTCGAAGTATATATCACTGCCTCCCCGGTTGCCCAAACCTGACCACAAATGCCTTGATTTCTTTTTATGGTTGGGATGGGATCTGACACTTTGCCACCTTCAATCTGGCGAATCAATTGTAGCTTTTCATCATTCACAACATCAAAGATATAAGCATAATCAACAGGAAGCATTTCACTTAGCTTTTGAATAAACAGATCTATTACACCATCAACCTGAAGACGCTCTGCCATTTGATGTCCAATTTCAGCGGCTTTCTGCAGGTACTCATTTATTTTTTCACTAGAATAATAGAGTTTAAATATTATAGATAAACTAACAAAGGGAATACCGATTAACAAAACGGCCAAGAGCCCTAATTGGTTATACATTACATACAATACAAAACCTAATGGGATCGTGACGAGTGTTGTAATGGTCTCTACGACGAAATCCTTACCGAAGAAAGACTCCTTACTTTTATAAATAATATATAGATAAAATGAAAAAATCACCTGATTGATAAAGTAACTTACTATCGGATAAAGGGCCGCGAACCATATTGAGCTTGGATTGGTTAAAAAGTTTGGTCCTGTATGTCCGCCTAATGCATAATAAACGGTACCACTTACAACGGAAACAACAAAAAACATAATTGAATTCAGTGGTACTCGAAATAAATCTGACTTTGGTAATCTTAATTTTAAAAGTAAAACCATGACGCCAATCTGAGTAAAGATGAGTTCTGCAAATAGACCGAACCGTAAAAATGCCGCGAGCGATACCCACTGAATTAAAAATACGCTCACACCATTAATCGTAATTGGCATCGCACCAACAATAGAAAATAGTAACACGAATGCAAGCACATCAAGCCATTGACCTGAGAAATTAGGAGGATAAGCATCAAATATAAACCATAATCCTGCTGGTACAATTAGTAGCCAAACAAGAAAGAGTAATTTTTTTGTTCTTCGATTTACAATCATCTCATCCCCCCTCCCCATCATTGTAAGATAAAGCTATTCTATCAAATTTATCAATACTTGTCATAAAGTTATAATGTTATTTTTTAAATATTTACAAAAGTGTGGCTTTACCTGAGAAATCAAGTATAAGGAACCGGTTACAACCATTATATCCTCACTTTTAAGCTTGTTTATTTCTTCTACTAGATGAGAAAGATCAGTTAAGATTTGTTTATCTGATAGTGAACTTTCTGCAGCTAATTGTGATGCTGAAGCCGCACGAGGGAAGTCAAAGTCAACAAATGTCATTTTTTCAGCAAGTTTTTCGAGCATTTCAATCATTACTTTGATGTTCTTATCCTTTAAGGCGCCAAAGACAAACTGGAATTTACGATTTGGGTATTCCTTCTGAAGGGTCTCTACAAGTCGCTCCATTGCTGCTGGATTATGTGCACCGTCCAGAATAATCATCGGATTTTCAGAGATAATTTCAAACCTACCCGGCCAGACCGTTTGTTTTAGTGCTTTTTCGATATGGCTATTTTCAATCTGAGGAAAAGCATCACGTAACACCTCTGCCGCCATAATTGCCAATGAGCTATTTTCCTTTTGATGAATTCCTTTCATTGCTAACTGAAGATGCATAAAGGTTCTTTTTGGAGTTTTGACTGAGAACTGATTCCCATCATCCGCAATGATTATCTCCTCATTTAATACATATAGTTTTGAATGTCGTTCAGCTGCCAATTCCCTAATTACCTTCAGTGCGACTGGATCCTTCACTCCCGTAATACTAGGGATCCCCTCTTTGATAATCCCCGCCTTTTGGTAGGCAATTTCTGCAATCGACTCCCCCAGAAAGGCTGTATGTTCAAGGCTAATCGTCGTTATGATTGACAGCAATGGAGAGATAATATTCGTTGAGTCTGTTAATCCGCCCATCCCCGTTTCAAAAATTACGATATCCTGTTGATCGATACAGGAAAAATAAACAATCGCTAGCACTGTTAGCAATTCAAAGTCTGTTAAGCGTTCGATTTCTTGTTTGTCATTACTATTCGCAAGTAAGTAGTTGAACGTTTTGTCCAACTTTTCTTCGGTAATTGCCCCCTCATTTGTACTTAGTTGGTCCTTTACATCCTCAATATGTGGTGAGGTAAAGGTTCCTACACAATAGCCTGATTCCAACAGAATATTTCTGAGAAATTGTAGTGTAGAACCTTTCCCATTTGTACCAGCGATATGAACAGTTTTTAAGTTTTGTTGCGGATTTCCCAATAGCGCCAAAAATTCTTCTATTCTATGAAGACCCAAATTAATTTCTGTTTTTGTATGTATGTCGAATCTTTCTTTTATTCGATTAAAGCCCTTAATCATAGTGAATGAACTCCTCTTATATTGTCACAGCCTATTTTAATACGTTAGAATATTATTATACTTCAATACATTAGCAAGCGTAAGGAATTGAATCGAGCCAAATTCTGCTAATGCCACTTTTATCTACTATTTCTTTGAAGTACTAGATTTACTTGTATCTAGTATTGTCACATAAAGGAGCAAACAATGATAAATCACACTCTTTCCTGCTGGGTAATTTATAACGGCAGTCTTACTTCCGACAAATTTATTGATCAAGCAGAAATGATAAAGCAAAGTGCTGAACGAAAAAATATTACCTGTGAGATCTACAAAAACTACGAACTGACGATGGAGATTAAAGAAGGGAATTTATGCTTGGGAGGCAGCGTTGAAGGGAAAGAAAAGCCAGACTTTGTCATCTTTTTAGATAAAGATATCCTTCTTGGTAGGCAGTTGGAGCAGTTTGGTATCCCTGTCTACAATCCGATTTCTTCCATTGAAAGATGCGATAATAAAGCGATTATGTATCAAACATTAGCTAACCATGGGCTGCCAATACCGGAAACAATTATTGCCCCGAAGGTTTATAAGGGGTTTGAGATTAGAGACAATCAATATTATCAATACGTGATCAACCGCCTCGGCTTTCCAATGATTATAAAAGAAGTTCATGGGTCCTTTGGAATGAAAGTCTACCTTATACAAGACGAAACCGAATTTTACGATAAAATTAAGGAATTGTCCGGTGTTTCATTTTTGTTCCAAAAATATATACGAACTAGTCATGGCAGAGACCTTCGTATTAATGTTGTCGGTGATCAAGCCGTTGCCTCCATGTACCGTCATTCGGAAACAGATTTTAGGGCCAATGTCTCGAACGGTGGCAGGATGGAACGTTATGAACCCACCGCTGCACAAATTGAGCTTGCGATAAAATGCACGCAGATTATGGGTACTTATTTTACAGGGATTGATATTTTATTCGGAGAAGATGAACAACCAATTATTTGTGAGGTTAATTCCAACGCACATCTTCGAAATATCTATGATTGCACAGGCGTTTGGGTCGCAGATTATATGATTGATTTTATTATCGAACATCTGAAGGAAACGAAAGAATGAGTGGAAATATACAAGGTTGGCTCATTTATAAAAAGAACGATGCCGAGCGTAATCATGGCTTTATCGGTATGTTACAAGAAGAAGCAAGGCTACGAGATATTAGGCTACAGCTTGTTTTTGAAGAAGATTTAAGCTTTGGGGTTCTAGGATATAAATTTGCGGTAACACATCCTCTTTTTGATATAGGCGATATCAGTTTTGCCATTATGAGAGCGATAAATCCACTACTTTCTAAACAACTTGAACAGCTTGGGATCGTTTGCTTTAATTCCTCATCTGTTTCGGAAATTTGTAATGACAAGGCGGTAACCTATCAGTTTGCTGCTAGGCTAGGCATACCGATGTTAGATAGCTATTTTGTTTCTCATGATATGTTTGATGGGAAAAATTTTGGAGCAACATCTCCAATGGTTTTGAAACAATCCGATGGACGTGGTGGGAACGAAGTATTTTTAGTTCATTCTGTTGATGAGATTCTGGACAAACTGCGTGAAGCACCTGCGAAGAAATTTGTGCTTCAAGCATTTTCTGATAACCCGGGGAAGGATATTCGTGTGTTTGTACTTGGTAATCGAATTATTGGTGCCGTTCTACGCGAATCTTCTACTTCCTTTAAAGCCAATTACACATTAGGCGGTACCGTTCGTCCCTATTTTTTAAATGAGGCTGAAAAGAAGCTAGTTGGAAAGATTTCTTCTAGTTTGAATGGAGATTTTATTGGCATCGACTTTCTCTTAGATAAAAAAGGGGAATTGTTATTTAATGAAATTGAGGATGTGGTTGGCTGCCGCTCCCTTTATTCGACCTCTGATGTAAACGCGGCTGCCCTGTATATGGATTATATAAAAAAGGCATTAGAATAGGGGTAGCCTCTGGAAGTTTTGGGTTAAACTTGCTTCATGAATATTTCATGAAGACCATTTTCGTGAGTTTTCGATGAAAGTTGGCTTCATGAACCCTTCATGAGGACCATTTCCGTGATATTTCCGTGATAGTTGGCTTCATGAACCCTTCATGAGGACCATTTCCGTGATATTTCCGTGAAAGTTGGCTTCATGAACCCTTCATGAGGACCATTTCTACGAAATTTCCGTAAAAGTTGGCTTCATAAATGATAAAGTCAACGCCCCATTCTACATAATAACAATATGAAAAAAGGGTAGCCCTACACAAAGGCTACCCTAAAATTTATCCTCTTAACTCATTAATCCGAGCTTCCACCATGGCTCTTTTTTCACGATAATCTTTTTCTTTTGCACGTTCTTCTAGGACAACACTTTCTGGAGCCTTTTTCATGAAGCCTTCGTTACTTAGCTTCTTTTCAACTCTCTCGACTTCTTTCGAGTATTTCTCATATTCCTTTTGAAGGCGAGCAATTTCTTCATCAATGTTAATCAAACCTTCAAGCGGAAGGATGATTTCTAAGCCTGTGACAATAGCTGTCATTGCCTTATCAGGTGTTTCGATATCTGTACCAATTTGTAATTCTTCTGGGTTACAGAACTTTTCTATATAGCCGCGGTTTTTCTCTAGTGCGTTTAGTATTGATTCATCCTTAACCTTAACCAGCATTTTAACTTTCTTGCTCATTGGCGTGTTAACCTCTGCACGGATATTTCGTACAGAACGAATCATTTCCATAAGCATTTTCATTTCCTGTGCTGCTTGTGCATCAGTAAGAGCAGGATCAACCTCTGGCCATTTGGCAATTGTGATTGACTCGCCTTCATGCGGAAGGTTTTGCCAGATTTCCTCGGTAATGAATGGCATAAAAGGATGCAATAAACGCATGGTTTGATCCAATACATGTGCAAGAATCGAACGGGTTGTTTTCTTTGCTGCTTCATCCTCACCGTATAGTGGCAGCTTCGCCATTTCAATATACCAGTCACAGAAATCATCCCAAATGAAATTGTAAAGGGCACGACCAACTTCTCCAAATTCATAGCGAGCAGACAGTCTTGTTACTGTTTCAATCGTTTCATTTAATTGATTTAGAATCCACTTATCAGCAACGGACTTTTCACCACTGAAGTCGATTTCTTCAAACTTCATACCGTCCATATTCATTAAAGCAAAGCGGGAAGCGTTCCAAATTTTATTAGCAAAGTTCCAAGTTGATTCTACCTTTTCGGTGCTATAACGTAAATCCTGACCTGGAGAGCTTCCTGTTGATAAGAAGTAACGGAGTGAATCGGCACCATACTTATCAATAACATCCATAGGATCAACGCCATTACCAAGTGACTTACTCATCTTCCGCCCTTGCTCATCACGAACGAGGCCATGGATAAGTACATCTTTAAATGGACGCTCACCTGTAAATTCGATACTTTGGAAAATCATTCTTGATACCCAGAAGAAGATGATATCATAACCTGTTACAAGCGCATCAGTTGGGAAATAACGTTTGAAATCGTCTGATTCCTTATCAGGCCAGCCCATTGTTGAAAATGGCCATAATGCTGAACTGAACCAAGTATCTAGAACGTCCTTATCTTGCTCCCAATTTTCACTATCTGCAGGTGCTTCATTGCCAACATAAATTTCTCCCGTTTCCTTGTGATACCAAGCTGGAATTCGGTGTCCCCACCAAAGCTGTCTTGAAATACACCAGTCACGGATGTTTTCCATCCAACGAAGGTACGTTTTTTCAAACCGATCCGGTACGAAGTTAACCTTTTCTTCTTTGTCTTGTAGTGCAATGGCCTCGTCGGCTAGTGGCTGCATCTTAACAAACCACTGTGTTGAAAGATAAGGTTCAACAACTGCTCCGCTACGCTCAGAGTGTCCTACTGAGTGCATATGGTCTTCAATTTTGAAAAGAACACCTTGTTCTTGGAGGTCTTTGACAATTTGCTTACGGCATTCGAAGCGATCCATGCCTTGATATTTACCGGCTTTTGCATTCATCGAACCGTCTTCATTCATTACAAGAACGCGCTCTAGGTTGTGGCGATTACCCACTTCAAAGTCATTTGGATCATGTGCCGGAGTAATTTTTACTGCTCCAGAACCAAAATCCATATCAACATAGTCATCACCAACAATTGGAATTTCACGACCAACGATTGGTAGGACCACTGTTTTACCGATTAAATGCTTATAGCGGTCATCTTCAGGATGAACAGCAACCGCTGTATCACCAAGCATTGTCTCAGGGCGAGTAGTTGCAATTTCAATAGATCCAGAACCATCTGCTAGCGGGTATCTCATATGATAGAAAGCCCCTTGAATATCTTTATAAATTACCTCGATATCAGAGATGGCTGTTTTGGTTGAAGGATCCCAGTTGATTATATATTCGCCGCGATAAATCAAACCTTTTTGATAAAGAGTAACAAAAACTTCCTGAACGGCTTTAGATAGTCCCTCATCAAGGGTAAAGCGCTCGCGGGTGTAATCTAACCCTAGACCAACCTTTGACCACTGCTGGCGGATATGGGAAGCATACTCTTCCTTCCACTTCCACGTTTCTTCGACGAATTTCTCTCTTCCAAGATCATAACGACTTTTGCCCTCACTGCGAAGTTTTTCTTCTACCTTCGCTTGAGTAGCAATTCCCGCATGATCCATGCCTGGTAACCACAGCACATCGTACCCTTGCATCCGTTTCATACGAGTAATGATATCTTGTAATGTCGTATCCCATGCATGCCCTAAGTGAAGCTTTCCGGTAACGTTTGGGGGCGGAATAACAATTGAATAAGGCTTCTTGCTTTCATCACCTTTTGCTTCAAAAAACTTTCCTTTAAGCCACCATTCATAACGCCCTTGTTCGATCGATTGCGGATCGTACTTTGTTGGCATCGCCAATTCCTTTGTTTCCATTAGATATTCCTCCTTTTTAATCCCGAAAAATACAAAAAACCCCATTCGTCATAAAAGGACGAATGGAGTATGTTTCGCGGTACCACCTTTTTTCCAATCAAAATAAAATGATTGGCTCTCAAGTAGGATAACGGACTTTGTCCGTCTTTAACTAATAGGATACTGAATCCTTTCGCTAAAGAAGCTCGAGGGCGACCTTCCGAGTATCTGCTTAGAAAACCTTTCAGCTAATGGTTTTCCTCTCTTGAAGCAGGGTAACATCGTACTCTTCCCTGTCTGTGCATTTACTTTTTATTTAATATTGTTATATTACCCAAAAAACGCTCTTGACGTCAATAATGATAGCCAAATTTTTTATATTTTATACGTTATGTATATTTTAGGAGAATACAAAGTGTTAGTGGAATATATATAAAATAAATGTCATTTTTAAGAAAGGGCGCGGTTTTACAATGAAGAGGAGGAAGTTCATCGCCAAATACTCCTATCAACCTTGGTTTAGGAAATTTCGGGGAATTTGCGCACAGCTAATTGTTCCGTTTACGCTGTTTCAATTGATCCGGACACTTTTGATACCGACAGTTTTTGATGTTCTGTTATTAACATTGTTTATTGCGATAGCAGTTACACTTTATTTTGAAGTAGTTTAAGGAGCCCACTAAGCATTAGTCTTGCTGCTGGGCTCCTTCTTTTGCTGCCTGTTCCTGTTGGTCCAATTTCGTCATTTCCATCACAACATACTCTGCATTTTTCACCTGCCAGTAACAGTGCTGCAGTTGTCGGACAAACTTTAATTCATTCTTTGGCCGCGGCTTTTTAGAAAAGCGTTCAACAATCTGAATGGCTGGGATTGGATAAGCCAAATAGCTGTAAAACAAGAACTTTTCATCCGCCTTGAAAGGAAAGAATTTAAAATAATGATAGATCCACTCCACTACCTCATCATTCCGTTTTGGCTGAGTATTTAAGGTACGGGATAGATAGGGCAATAGGTCATGAAAGGGTGCACCATAGCGGGCATTTTCAAAATTAGTGAAATATCCGTAGCCCTTGTCATCATAGAGAAAATGTTCAGAAGATAGCTTCCCATGTGTGATGACCATCCGTGCTTTTTCATTGTCCTTTGTTTTTTCATACCAATCTTCAAATCTCGCTTTCGAATAGCCAAGTGCCTGGCTTATTTCGTTATAGTACAGGCAATAGCAAAGTTCGAAGGGCGACATATATGTTTTTTGTTCACATAAGTCAATATAGCCATCAAGAAATTCCTGATGCTTTTCATACTGTTGAATAGTTTTTTCATAATGCTCAGCACGCTCTTCTTTATTAATTTTGATTTCCTTCGCAGAAAGCGTATGCAATCTTGCTAATTCACGAAACAGCTGCTGATTCTTTTGCTGCCTACTTTCTTTCACTTCATTTTCCATCCACGGCATGAGGTAGTAGAGTGCTTTATCATGGAGGACGGCATACCTTCCATCCATTGTCGGAAATATCGGCACAATCCGATTAAAGCCCTTTTGATATAGCTGATGCACGTGACGGATAAAATCCGTACCGTTCTCTGGGGTGATTTTTTTTAAGGCAAATGTCCCTTTATTCGAATAGATCTTTTGAATTCTGCCGTGTGTTTCGACGAAATACGGCTTTACCTGATAATTCGTTAATATTGGAGCAAGTGCTTCAAGCCCATTGGAGTCATTCATCAACACTCAACTCACTTTCCAGGATAAGACGAACCGAGACTACGATAAGACGCTTAAAAAGATGCTGAGCAGGTAATGCTACCCGCTCAGGCATTCTTTTACTTATTTATTTTTGGCATAGGAGTATGGGACATATAATACTTGCCCTTCATACACATCCTGATTGAGGTCAAGATTATTTTCTCTAAGTAGATTCGGGACAGATACATCGTAGCGATCAGCAAGTTTATCGAGTGTATCTCCTTTTTGGACTATACACATTTTAACTTTCGCATGCTCTGTTTCTTCTTCTTTACGAGCAAAGAATTCCGTCAGTGTCATTGTTTTCTTCTTGGACGGTTTCTTTTTCAACACATGTTTTGGCGTATTATCTGGTGAGGAAGAGCTTTCATCCACCATCAATACAACTTCTTCTGCTTCTTCTTCAACTAGCATTGGAGGTTCTTTTTCCACAGGCTCAAGTTCAAGTTCAATCACTTCATCCTGTTCGACAATCTCCCCTACTGGTGGCTGATTTCCTTCACTACGTTTTTCTTGGAAGCTCCTAACCGGCTGAAGATCTTCTTCCCTAACTTCTGGTTCTTTCTGTAGTTGTGGTTGGTAATTAAAAGTTGGCAGATCTGGAATGGTTTCCTTCTTCTCCTCTTCCTTCTGTTTTCTTGCCTCTACTGCAAATAAGAAGGTATCTTCCTCTTGATCTTCTTCTTCCGAATTAGGTTGGAAACGGTGTAGCACCTCGTATTGTGGTTCTTCTTGCACTTGTTCTGTCTCAGCCACTTCCACTTCACGAGGAGTTTCTTCCTCTTGTGCATCATCTACTTCGTTTTGTGCGCTGTCATATAGGCCACTTATGGTTAACTCCGCAGACAATTTAAGGCAGCTGCGCTCTGCAAATGCATAATCGAACGAGTCAACGATGACATCAATATCATAGATGCTTTGAATCCGATTATTTGGAATCGTGATATCAACCGGAAAACGATGTGTAAACTCACAGTTTCCTTCTTCTCTAACATCTACCCTCTCGACATACTTTTGGCTCGCTACACTTTCTTCCTCATGACCATTGTTTTCCTCGTTGCTTTTATATTCACCAGTCAATTCTAACGAACCACGTATGGTTACGTATTGGTCGTTTTCCTGGATAGTAATGTCTGGGTCTAATGAAATGGACAAAAGTTCCTCGACTTCCTGTCCTTTTCTAAACCACAAAGATTCCTCCAAGGAAAATCGTAGGCACGATTGATTCTCCTGAGACAAAGCGACTCCCCCTTTCATTTCCCATTTACGCAAAAATCACTATGTCACTTACACTTTATGAACGTACGAAAATAAATATGATAAAAAACCATCCTGGTTAGAAAAAAGATTCTTGTTTTTGAAGGGGATTTGCTTTTTAAATGTGCGTGGTTATGAAGAACCTGTGGTGGTTATGAAAATCCGTGGTGATCTGACGTCTGATTCCGCGAGTTTTACTATGTATTCCGCGAGAAGTTGAGCTTATTCCGCGGATTTCTATTGGGATTTGCGCAACAATTGGTCTACATTCCGCCCGTTTGCCCAAACATTCCGCGAAACTTCGATTTTCGGAAACGTAACCATTATATTTACATAAAAAAGACACCTACCAAAAAAAGGTAAGTGTCTGCCAAAAGCTTATTTAAGTTTCGAAAAAGCAATTTCAACTGCTTTAATCGTTTTTTCAATATCTTCATCCGTATGTTCTGTTGATAAGAACAGTCCTTCAAATTGTGATGGCGGTAGGAACACACCTTGATTCGCCATTTCACGGTAATACGCTGCAAAAAACTCTAGATTCGAAGTTTTTGCCGTTTCATAATTGATAACCTCTTCATTAGTGAAGAAGAAACCAATCATTGAACCTGCACGGTTAAATGTACAAGGAATATCATATTTTTTTGCCGCAGCTTTGATTCCTTTTTCAAGGATATCTCCCTTACGGATGAATTCATCATAGCTTTCCGGTGTTAACTGAATTAATGTTTCATAGCCTGCCGTCATTGCAAGTGGGTTACCTGAAAGGGTTCCAGCTTGATAAATTGGTCCAGCCGGCGCAATTTGTTCCATGATTTCCGCTTTACCGCCGTAGGCACCAACAGGAAGACCGCCACCAATTACTTTACCGAGGCAAGTAAGGTCCGGAGTTACATTAAAGAACCCTTGTGCACAGTTGTAGCCTACACGGAAACCGGTCATTACTTCATCAAAAATTAGCAATGCGCCGTTATCGGTTGTAATTTCACGCAGACCTTCAAGGAATCCTGGAAGTGGCGGTACAAGTCCCATATTACCAGCAACTGGTTCAACAATAATACATGCAATGTCATCACCGAATTGTTCGAACGCAAACTTAACCGCTTCTAAATCATTGTAAGGTACCGTGATGGTGTTTTTAGCAACACCTTCAGGTACACCTGGGCTATCAGGTAAACCGAGTGTAGCGACCCCAGAACCGGCCTTAATCAACAGGGAATCCCCGTGACCATGGTAGCAACCTTCAAATTTTAAAATCTTGCTGCGTCCTGTATAGCCGCGTGCTAGACGAAGCGCACTCATTGTTGCTTCTGTTCCTGAAGATACCATCCGAACAACTTCAATCGAAGGTACGCGTTCAATGACAAGCTTAGCCAGTTCATTTTCAGCCAATGTTGGTGCACCAAAGCTTGTACCAAGCTCGGCCACCTTTTTAATTCCTTCAACCACACGATCATTCGTATGCCCCAGGATGAGCGGTCCCCATGAAAGAACGTAATCAATATATTCATTGCCGTCGATATCATAAATTTTAGAGCCTTTTCCTCTTTCCATAAAAATCGGCTCCATATCAACCGATTTAAAGGCACGAACAGGACTGTTTACACCGCCAGGTAAAAGGTTTTTGGCTTCTTTAAAAGCTTCAATTGATTTTGTATAAGAGCGCATCTTGTGTCCCTCTTTTCGAGTAATTATTGGTCTTCTTTTAACCAGCGACATGCATCTTTTGCAGCATAAGTAATAATGAGATCAGCACCCGCACGCTTCATTCCTACTAGCATTTCAAGTACAACTTTCTTCTCATCAATCCAGCCGTTTAGGGCAGCTGCTTTAACCATTGCATATTCACCACTAACGTTATAAATAACAAGAGGTAAATTAAAAGTATTTTTCATATCACGCACGATATCAAGGTATGGTAACCCTGGCTTGACGATTAAGAAGTCTGCGCCTTCAGCCACATCGGATTCTGCTTCTCTAAATGCTTCCATTCGGTTTGCAGGATCCATTTGATAGGTTTTACGATCGCCAAATTGTGGTGCCCCTTCTGCAGCTTCACGGAAAGGTCCATAAAAGGCTGAAGCATATTTAACCGCATAGGACATGATTGGAATATCCTTAAAACCAGCCTCATCTAATCCTGCACGAATTGCTGCCACAAAACCATCCATCATATTAGAAGGAGCAATTATATCTGCACCCGCTTTTGCTTGAGCAATTGCTGTTTTAACTAGCAATTCAAGGGATTCATCGTTAAGGACCTTCTCCCCTTCAACCACACCACAATGTCCATGGCTTGTATATTCACATAAGCAAGTATCCGCTACAACAATGATTTCTGGAAATTTTTCTTTGATGAAACGGGTTGCTACCTGAATGATGCCATAGTCATGAAATGCTTGCTCACCGCATTCATCCTTCGTTTTAGGAATTCCAAATAAAAGGACTGACTTAATGCCATGTGCAACGATATCTTCCATTTCCGCTTGAAGGTGGTCCATAGAAACCTGGAATACTCCCGGCATAGACGAAACCTCATTACGAATATTATCTCCTTCATAAATAAAGAGCGGATAGATGAAGTCTTCCGGTCTTAAATGAGTTTCTCTAACTAATGAGCGCATGCTCGCACTTGAGCGTAAGCGGCGATGGCGTGAAAATTGAAGTTCCATTATTATTAACCCCCAAAATTATTTTCTCATTAATAAAATATCATTTTTCTAAGTATTCTATTGTGCTTTTAATCATTTCTTTTACTGTATACTCCTCTGGGGAAGCGTGTACCGGTAATCCATAAAACTGTAATCTTTTCTCTGAAACTGGACCAATACTAGTGAATACACAATGATTTAGACGGCTTTGCAAATTATATTCAATGACCACCGACATAAAATGATCAACGGTTGACGGGCTCGTAAACATGAGAATATCCAATTCCTCTGCCTCTAGCATTGTGGCTAATTTCACTTTACTTTCTTGGGGCATATAGGTTTCGTAAATAACCAATTCATCAACAACCGCACCTTTTTTTATCAGTGCGCTTGAGATATACTCCCTTGCGAGATTGCCTTTGGGGATTAACACCTTTTCTCCGCTCGCGACATTTGGCAGGAATTCTTCGACAAATACTTCTGCCACATATGCCGAGGGCACAAATTCAGATTTAAAGCCTCTTCCCAGTAGGACCTCTTCTGTTTTTTTGCCAATCACAGCAATCTTTGGAAAAGAATCGACTTTCTCAGTTTTCATAAAAGAAAAGAAGGTTTCTACCGTGACATTACTAGTAAAAATAATCCAATCATATGTATCAATTCGCTCCACTGATGCTTGAAGCTGATGATTTGTTTCAATTGGTCGAAAAGCAATAAGAGGGATTTCAATAGGAATCCCTCCATACTTTCTGACAAGCTGTGAAAAGGACCTTGCTTGCCCGGTTCCTCTTGGAACCAGGACTTTTTTCTTATTCAAGGCGCACGGTTCTAGCATTGACCCTCGAGCTCCCGTTTAACCTGTTCAATCAGGTCCTTGGCTCCTCTTTCAATTAATAGATCCGCCGCTTGAATGCCAAGCTCTTCAGGGTTTTTCCCTCTTACCACTTCTTTATAGACTTCTTTGCCCTCAGGTCTAGCTACTAAAACAGTTAAGTTAATTTCGTCATTTTCAACGATCTCAGCGAATCCAGCAATCGGTACTTGACAGCCACCTTCCATTTTTTGAAGGAAGGCACGCTCTGCACGAACAGCTCTTTCGGTTTTCTTGCAGGTGAATTTTTCAAAAAGCTCTAACAGCTCTTTATCATCCTCACGGCATTCAATAGATAAAGCCCCTTGCCCAACTGCAGGTACACACATTTCTGTATCTAATAATTCTGTTACTGTATCCTTAGCCCAGCCAAGACGTGATAATCCAGAAGCAGCAAGGATGATCGCATCATATTCTTCACCTTTTAATTTCTCTAATCTAGTATCGACATTTCCCCGAATCCACTTAATTTCTAAGTCCGGACGCTCTACTAAAAGCTGAGCACTGCGACGAAGACTGCTCGTTCCAATAACGGCACCCTTTTTCAGATCTTTTAGTTTAATGTGACCATTAGAGATAAGTGCATCACGCGGGTCTTCTCTGAAAGGAATACAGCCAATTGTTAAACCTTCCGGTAGGACAGCAGGCATATCTTTCATACTATGAACGGCCATATCAATTTCTTTATCAAGCATCGCTTGTTCGATTTCCTTAACAAACAGTCCTTTACCGCCGACTTTAGAAAGGGTTACATCTAAAATTTTATCCCCTTTTGTAACGATTTCTTTTACTTCAAATTCAAATGATGGATCAAGCCTTTTTAGCTGTTCGATTACCCAATTTGTTTGTGTTAAAGCCAGCTTGCTGCGTCTTGAACCTACGATAATTTTTCTCATGATTGCCTCCTAGTTTTACGACCAAAAATGGAATGATGATAATTGACCAAAGAAGAAAAAGTTAATTAAAACAAAAAGAAAGGATGCAGAATTCCAAATTGCTAATTGTCTGCCTACTAAGTTTTTTGCTATTCTTAAATACAAAAATAAGCTATATGCCCCAAGTAGGATAAACGAACCAATAATTTTCGTATCATACCAGGCCATATCTGGAACTTTTAATATCGCCCATTGGAGCCCAAGGATCAAACTTAATATTAGCATTGGTACGCCAATCACTACTAATATGTAGGAGGCGCGTTCCAATTTACTTAAATCTGCGAGTCTCAGAAGTCTGGCACCCCATTTTTTCCGTTTCAATAGATCATATTGAATCAGGTAGAGGAGCGAAAAAACAAATGACAACGAGAAAGCCCCGTAGGATAAAATCGCCATTGTAATATGTATGAGTAGTAGCTCTGACACAAGCTGCTTACCGATTACATGGGAAGAATATTGAAATGGGGCAAATGTATGAATGGCTATAACGATAAAGCCAAGGATATTTGTGAAAAAAACGATAAAATCCACCTTAAGTACTCGGTTGATGCTCAGTGACAAAGTTACTAATACCCATGCATAGAAGTATAAGCCTTCGAATATCGTAAGAACCGGAAATTTCCCCGTGCTAATCATATAGTAAGATAGAAAAAATGTTTGCAGTACCCATACAAATGCAAGTAACCAGAAGGCGATACGGTTTGCCTTCCGGTTATGATGCAGGAAATCAAAAAAATATAACAACACACTTAAGGCATATATAACTACTGTCAATTCGTGCAGCCGTGTCATATGGAAGTCTAACATTATTTGGTACCTCTATGACTGAAAAGAAGCCTGCGGGATTAGAACCATTTTTTTATTGGTTTCGGCTGCTTTCGTTTGTTGTTTCTCAACAAGCTCTTCAATATTAAAAATATTCATGAATAATTCCAACGCTTCAGCAGCGTCCGGTCTAGCAGCCAGCTCTTTTGCTTGTAGGATAGGGTCTTTCAATAATTGGTTGACGATACTCTTAGTATGCTTATTTAGCACTTTAATGTCTCGTTCTGATAGATGTGGTAGCTTGCGTTCAAGACTAACCATTGTTTCCGATTGAATAGTATTTGCCTTTTCTCTAAGAGCAGAGATTACAGGAACAACTCCTAGCAAACCAAGCCATTGTTTGAAATCAACAATTTCTTTTTCAATCATCAGCATAATCTTTTCCGCCGCTTTTTTGCGTTCTTGGAGATTTGCTTCAACAATACCCTCTAGGTCATCAATATCATATAAGAATACACTTTCAAGTTCAGCAATTTTCGGATCTAAGTCACGTGGTACAGCAATATCGACCATAAATAATGGTTTTCCTCTGCGCTGTTTTTCTACTTTTTCCATCATTGCTTTTGTAATTACAAATCCATTTGTACTAGTTGAACTAATCAAGATATCCGCATCTATTAACGTTTTCTCAAGATCTTCAGAGGTTCTAGCTTCACCGGCAAAACGGCTAGCAAGAACTCTTGCCTTTTCGAAGGTACGATTAATTACGGTTACTTTCTTAACACCATTTCCGTGTAGGTTTTGGGCTGCAAGTTCACCCATTTTTCCTGCTCCAAAAATTAGCACATGCTTCTGATCTAGCGTTCCAAAGATTTTCTTAGCTAATTCTACAGCCGCATAGCTGACTGAGACAGCATTGGCACCAATATCCGTTTCAGCATGCCCGCGTTTAGCAATGGTAATTGCCTGTTTGAACAAGTGGTTGAATAATGTTCCCGTCGTTCCTTCTTCTTGGGCTAAAATAAAGCTTGAGCGAACCTGGCCTAGAATTTGGGTTTCACCTAAAACCATTGAGTTAAGACCACAGGAAACCTTGAACAAATGTTCAATCGCGCCATCCTCTTCATATATAAATAAGAAAGGAGAAAACTCACTTTGTTCAATTCCAAACCATTCAGAAAGAAATTCTTTAATATAGTACCGGCCAGTATGCATTTGATCTACTACAGCATAGATTTCCGTACGATTACATGTCGATACAATAATATTCTCTAGGATGCTCTTTTTTGTGTTTAATTTTTTAATTGCATCCCCAAGATCGGATTCATTAAATGACAACCGCTCGCGGATTTCAACAGGGGCAGTCTTATAGTTTAAACCGACGACTACTATATGCATTTTTTAGTACACCCCCAATAAGTATTCATTATAGCTAGTATGATTATATCATGGACAATTTCAACTATTGCCCAAAAATGTGAACAGAAAACGAAAGAATATGTTAATATATAGTGAAAAAAGTTCATAAATCGACAAATACATTCCTATGTACATTACCAAAAAAATAGATTATATTCAAGTGAACCTTACTGGAAGTGGTGTTTGAATGAAAAATCAGCGAATTTTTCCTGGAACAATTCTTATTGGCTTTGGATCCTACTTATTTTTGCAGCAGTTAGGTATTACACCTTTTGGACAATTCTATAGTTGGCCCACCCTGCTCATTATACTTGGTATTTCCTTTTTAGCACAAGGATACTTGGCACGAGAGCATGAAGC
>JAQSXG010000510.1 GCA_029256785.1 Neobacillus sp. | reverse complement strand
TGGGAGAAACATGTAAGTCAACGGGCTTTTCATTAACGAAAATGGTTAACGAATCCGTTGGCATTTGAATCACTTTCTGAGCAGTTGTAATAATAACAGATTGTGATTTTTCATCAAATAGGATCGTATCATCTATTTTTTCTAGCAGAAAAGTAAGCGGGATAAATAGAGTGTCTCCCTCTATTTGTGCATTTCCATGCTGGTTACCTTCAAAAAGAATTGGATTCGCACCGTGGAAATACGTTTTCTTTTCGTGTGAAGCGAATGGGTATAGATAAATGAGAATAGAAGATATAACTAGTAATATAGCAATCATCAATCCTGTAAAGATCCAAATGGTAGATTTGTTTTTCTTCTGTTGAAATTCTATTTGCGCCATTGTTCTTTCCCCCTTCCTTCTATCGTAAAGTATCCATTCCTGTTTGAGAAGGCATTTTTTATCTTGAGAATATTATTACCTTGAATGGTGTTTTTCGGCCATTCCATGGTAAAATAGATAAACTGCATCATTTATTGAAGGAGAATTCGTATATGGTTCAAATTATTCTTGTTTTGGTACTAGCCTATTTAGTTGGATCCATCCCTTCCGGTTTAATCATTGGTAAAGTTTTTTATAAGACGGATATTCGTGAGCACGGTAGTGGGAACTTAGGGGGAACAAACACCTTCCGTACATTAGGAGTAAAGGCGGGGATTGCCGTTACACTCGCTGATATTTTTAAAGGTACACTAGCTGCTTTTTTACCTGTTCTTTTCGGCCAAGATCTAAACCCATTACTTGCCGGTATATTAGCGGTTATCGGTCACACTTATCCAATCTTTGCCGGGTTTCGCGGAGGAAAAGCCGTTGCTACTTCTGGCGGTGTCTTATTGTTTGTAGCACCATGGATGTTTTTAACTATCTTTCTGGTTTTTTTCGTAACATTATACATAACAAAATATGTCTCATTATCCTCTATGCTTGCAGGTGTCTGCGCTGTGATTTATGCAATTATTGATTGGGACATCCCTTTACTCATTGCAGTCACACTATTAGCATCTTTTGTGATTTACCGACATCGTGCCAATATCACCCGAATAAAAAACAAAACCGAACCTAAAATTAAATGGCTATAGAACCAGAAAAAAACGAGAGATTGGATCTCTCGTTTTTTTCTGGTTTTAAAGTGCTATTTTTCTGCAGATATTGTAATATTTTCGGTTTTTTTGCTATGATAGTGTAGTACGTGAATCTATTTTCTTATATTTTTAATAACTGAAAATGGTACTTTCCTAATACATCCTGTACATAATCAAGCTTAGTATGGTCAAAGTAAACATAATCATTTTCATGGATGATAATTGTTATTTCCTCAAAAGGGAAAGTGAGGTCACCTGTAATCGTCTGCTCTTCCAGAGACAGCTTTAATTTTGGTCCGCCTCAACCAATGCCCATGCTTAACCGAAGGAACAACATCTCTTCAGGTGTTTGTCTTTCATTTTCAATTGTTTTCAATAATACTTGATGAGCACTTCCAGTTATTGTGAACACGTTTAACCCTCCTTAATTTTTCTTATAAAGGATTTAATCAATATAGTATAGTATTTCGAGCAGGAAATACATGAATTTGCTCGAAAATAAGCGAATAAAGGAGAACCATATGAAAAGAAAAATCATTATTACACCCGTACTTATTATTTCAATATGCATTATCGTGGCTACCGCCCTGCTCATTCAGCAACATAAAAACTCTGTTGTTAAAGCTACGGTACATCCTGCAAAGGAACATTCCCTACGAGAGCAATCTATATTAGGGCGTAGTATGACAGAAAAACTTACGATTGGAGCCATTGGCGATATTCTCATCCATGATACCGTCTATAATGATGCATTTAATGGAACGAATTATAATTTTAATCCGATGTTTGAAAAAGTAAAGGATGTTCTTCAAACGCCTGATATACTAACAGCGAATCAGGAAAGCATGTTAGGCGGATTAGATATTGGTGTTTCAAGTTATCCTACTTTCAATAGCCCGCATGAAGTCGCAGATGCGCTAGTAAATACCGGTGTAGATATTGTATCTCTTGCAAATAATCACACCTTGGATAAAGGCGAAAGAGGAATTCTTTCCGCCACAGAATATTTAAACAGTATCGGTTTGCCACATGTTGGCAGTTTTTTAAATGAACAGGATCGTCAAAACCTTAGGATTTTAACCAAAAATGGAATCAAACTTGCCTTTCTTTCTTATACCTATGGGACAAATGGGATTCCTGTTCCAGATGGAAAGGACTTTCTCGTTAATCTAATCAATCGCGATATCATGAAGGAAGAAATTCATCGGGCAAAGGAACAAGCAGATGTGGTGGTAATGAGTATTCATTGGGGAAATGAATATCAACTATTCCCGACAGATGAGCAAAAGGATCTGGCTAACTTCCTTGCTAACGAAGGGGTAGACATCATTTTTGGCTCTCACCCGCATGTACTGCAGCCAATGGATTGGATTGAAACAGACGATGGACGAAAGACCTTTGTGATTTATTCATTAGGTAATTTCATTTCTGGTCAATCTCTGGATTATAAGGATATCGGAGGAATGGCAACAGTAGAAATAACTAAACATGTTTCTGAAAAGGAAACAACGATTGAATTATCTAATCCTGTTTTTTTCCCCACCTATGTTACAAATCAAAAATATAAAAACTATCGCATTGTTCCGTTAGAATCAGCTGGATCCTATGGATTATCCAATGCAGCAGCGAAGTACGAAGAAATCAATGAACATATGGTACAGTGGCTCCGTTAATACGGAGCCTTTTATTCATGTTGGAAGGCGGTTATATATGAAACAAATGAAGTTTGAGGCTCTTTTCCTTTGTTTGTTATTTATTCTCCTAACGTATTTATTTAGCAGAAGCTATTATTCACTATTCTTTCTTTCCCTTTTTGTGTTATTACTTTTACTTGGCTTATTAAAGGAGAAAAATCGCCTTTTTTCTTGGTTAATGATTTCATTCTTTATTGGTTACTTGATTATTTTTTATCTAGATATATATATCGATGGATTTCAATTAACTCCATACAATCAGCTACTGGTTAGTCAACTATTATTAATTATTCCAATTATTTCAAGTTGTTATGTTATTAGGAAATTCAAAATAAAAATAAGTCATTTCTTTTCGATACCTTCAAGAAGCTCATTTAGGAGCGTACCAATAAATCTCGTTTTATTGATACTAGCAATCATCATTGTTGGCAGGATTTTGATTTATTTTAGTTTCGCTAATAGTTTCGCTGTTTATTTCTCGATCCTATTATTTTCCGGTACTCGCGCCTTCTTTGAAGAGGTTATTTGGCGGGGGATATTGCTAACTCATATTATAAAAATAACTAATGACCGACTAGGCGTACTTGTCACAAGTATTGGCTTTGGGTTTAACACGACACTATATGGATTTTCACCATTACTAACACTTGTTTTTATCTTATGCGGATCTCTTTTTGGGCTTTTAACAGTTAAATCAAAAAGTATCCTTCCTTCCATTTTTGCCCATGCATTAATTATTCTGCTTCTGTTTCTCGGTGGTTACCTGTCTATTCCTATTTAATGTGCATAGAAAAATAACACCCCTGAAAATAGTTTTCAGGGGTGTCGGATTAAAGACATTCTAGACGCTTGACTACTTCTTCACAAAGTTCGTGTGTTTTTAATGCATCGCTTGCAGTGATTGAAGGAGATTTATTTGTCCGAAGTACTTCAATAAATTCTGCGATAATTTGTTCAAATCCTCGCTTATATAAAGTTGAATCCCAGCTGTTAAAGGAATGCTTTGTTTCTATTCCCCCAT
>JAQSXG010000509.1 GCA_029256785.1 Neobacillus sp. | reverse complement strand
GAAGAAGTTTAGATTCTCCCGTATGTTCCCATTCTTCTACCGTTTCATATGCTTTTTCGGGGGAATATCCTTTCCCTACAAGAACTCCCATTAGAATAAATTCTTGAAGTATGTGTGTAGCATTTATTCCTCTTTTAACATCCTCTAACCCTTCATTTACTAAAAATTCCGTGTGCTGTATCCATTCATCTGGAGTCCTGCCAAAAGCAACTCTATTGCCATTTCCATGACCGTTGCTTTCTTCCGCCGCAAATGCATCTGCTTTGGTAACATGCACAGTACCAAATGGATGGTTAGGAGATGCATATATCGAGTAAAGTTTTAATGGAACATTTCCAGTGTTGATTAAATTATGCCAAGTTCCCGCAGGAATCACTATTGCAGAATCATCGTAGACATTTCTTTCAAAGTTTAAATTATCTTTGGTTTTGCCCATTCTAACAACCCCTTGGCCTTGCTCAATACGTAAAAATTGATCAACGTCAGAATGCATTTCCAAACCGATATCTTCCCCAACCTTGAGGCTCATTAAAGTAACTTGAAAAAATGATCCTGTCCATAAAGCAGTACGGAATGTATTGTTTTGTTTCGTTACTTCATTGATATTAACAACAAATGGATTTGGTCCATAATCTGTAATTGTGAAATTTCCATTAATGTTGGGATAGCGATAATAATCATATATGTTTTCTTGTTGTATCTCATTAGGAGGGGTTCTATAAAACGATTGTCTTCTAAATCCATACATTGGTCTATTTACAATATTAGGAAATTGATATGGATACCAATATACAAAAGGAACAATGTACAACATTCTCAATCCCTTCATAGTGTTTATAAAATTATCCTATGCACCTACTAAGGAAATGTACTAAGGGATTATTATTAAACTCGCCATAACCCATCCGTGATAAAAGTCTAATAAAAAGTTGGTTAAAAAATAAATCAATTCTGACACAAAAAAAGCCACTCTCTAATTTTCTAGAAAGTGGCTAAAACTATGATCTGAGAGGGATTCGAACCCCCGACCCCTACCCTGTCAAGGTAGTGTTCTCCCGCTGAACTATCAGATCTCTTTATTAAGGTACATATTTAATTATAGTAAATTCGTCTGGAAAGTCAATATTTTTTTCATGATTCAATACCTTTACAAAAAACAAGAACGATTGTTTCCTTTTTATTTGAATAAAGAACAAATGTTCGTATATAATGAATGTATAAAGAAAGGTGGGCTTTAGTATGGAAGGATTTTTATTACGGGCGATTGAAGAAAAAATTCCATTGGAGATGATTTACCTTTCCAGTGACCAACAGATTTCGCAGCGAAAATTGATTATCAAAGAAGTGAATGGAGAATACATCCGCGCTTATTGCCTGCTTCGCAAACAAATGCGCACCTTTCGTCGAGAAAGCATTTTATCCCTTCTCCCCCCCAAACAAAAACCTTATCTTCATTAAAATATATCAAAAAGGTATTTCCCCTTTACTTATGTTAAAATGCTTTTGTATAGATGAAACATTGGAGGGATTACCACATGGACTTTCCTAAGGGAACGATAAAAGAACTTGCCTTTCATAGTATGGAATTAGGAGAAGAAATGGAGCTCCTCATTTACTTGCCAGCTAAATTTTCTCCTTTATATAAATACTCACTTTTAATTGCCCAAGATGGCAGAGATTACTTTCAGTTGGGGAGAATAGGCCGTTTGGCAGACGAGTATTTACATGAGCAAGATATTGAAAATATTATCATCGTTGGGTTACCCTATAAAAGTGTCGACGACCGTCGTAAGAAGTACCATCCTGAGGGTGAACAAAATCAACAATATATTCGATTTCTCGCCCATGAATTAGTGCCCTTCTTGGATAAAGAATTTCCCACCTATCATATGGGCTCAACTAGGGCATTGATTGGTGATTCTTTAGGTGCGACTGTTTCATTAATGACAGCGCTTCAATACCCGCATACATTTGGCAAGGTGATACTGCAATCACCATTTGTAAATAGTCAGGTGATTGAGGCGGCGGAGGATTTTACAGAATCACAATTTTTAGATATTTATCATGTGATTGGCAATAAGGAAACAGAAGTCAAAACAACGAATGGTAAGGTTAGCGATTTCTTGACACCAAACCGTAAGCTATCAAACATCTTTACGCAAAAGTCTTATACATACTTTTATGAGGAATTTATTGGGGACCATACCTGGACCTATTGGCAGCCCGATTTAAAACGTGCACTTAAAAGGATGTTTTAACAATTGTTCCCTTGTATTCCAAGTCATTTTATATTATTAGAAAATTTGCTATAATAGTATGAAGACATTTTATACTAAAGTGATAAAGAAATTATAATAGATAAATGGAGGTTTATGTATGAAATTTGGGGTTGTTATTTTTCCATCAAAAAAACTTCAAGACTTAGCCAATTCTTATCGTAAACGTTATGACCCACACTATGCACTTATTACTCCGCATTTAACTTTAAAAAATGGATTTGAAGCTTCAGAGAAAACAGTCGGTGATTTAGCGAATAAATTTCGTCACATTGCTGCAAATACGAACTCGTTTACATTAAAAACGTCCAAAATCAGCTCTTTCCAACCAGTTAACAATGTCATCTATTTTAAAGTTGATCCCACAGAAGAACTAACCAAGTTACATTCTGAAATTAACGAGCTTTTCACCGAGGAACATTCAGAATATGCCTTCGTCCCTCATATTACGATTGGGCAAAAGTTATCCAATGATGAGCACTCCGATGTCTATGGCTCATTAAGGATGACTAGTATTAATCATGAAGAAACCGTTGACCGATTCCACCTTCTATACCAGCTAGAGAATGGGTCCTGGACGGTATATGAAACATTTCGACTTGGAAAGGAATAAACAAAAGTGACAGTAAAAGTTGTAGAGAATAAAAAAGAGTTGGAAGACGCTTTTTCAGTAAGAAGAACCGTTTTTATTGATGAACAAAATGTCCCAGCTGAAGAAGAAATTGATACGCTTGAAGAGGAAGCCACTCATTTCGTTGGCTACCATGAGGGTTCACCAATTGCTGCAGGTCGGCTACGCGTGGTTGCCGGCTATGGAAAAATAGAAAGAATTTGTGTATTAAAAGAAGCTAGAAAAACAGGTGTCGGTAAAGAATTGATGAACAAAATCGAAACCTATGCCCTCGAAAACGGGATTGATAACTTTAAGCTTAATGCGCAAACACAAGCAATTCCCTTTTATTCTCGTCTAGGCTATGAAGTCGTTTCTGATGAATTTTTAGATGCAGGAATTCCTCATCGAACTATGAATAAGCATGTTTAACTTTATAAAGCACTTGTCCATTTAAGCGGCAGGTGTTTTTTTCTTGGATAATTCAAACACTTTTCGAGACTTGTTGTTTTTGTTATGATGGAGTTTGTCTAATCATAGATAAAGAGGTTAAAAAATGAAAACTGCATTGTATCAAAATCGAAGGATTGGCCTTGAGAATTTAGCGCGAGACCAATATCAAAAAATATATTTGTCAGGTAAAAATGGTGACCTCAGTTGCCCTGTTTGTCAGGAGAAGGTGCGTTTGTTCCTTGGCATCCATGATCAGCCACGTTTCTATCATGTGAATGCACCGGAAAAGAATTGCGCTATTCCTCTGAGAGAAGAAAAAGAAACCGAGAAGGAAACTATTTACGTGGAGCGGAATGGATTTCGATTTCCACAAGGACGCACCATCATAGAGTCAGAGAAAAGTGTCGATTTATTTCGCCCTGCCAAAGCAATCGAGACAAAGACTCCCTTTAAAGATGCAGGCGTGGTAAACAATCTTGAACAATTGCCTTATCT
>JAQSXG010000508.1 GCA_029256785.1 Neobacillus sp. | reverse complement strand
GTTACATGTCCTATGGTATAATCGTATGGACCGCACAAGCCGCTTGGAAAAACAATCGATGCATTCAAGCCATGTGCCTTTACTGCATCCATGACAATCTGAGAGGCTTCTGCTTTTGTTTTACCGTAAAAACCGATAATATGATCAGGATTGAACTCCGAGACCGGCTTTATGGTCTGCCCTTTCGGAAGCTCTGTAATAGCATGTACCGAGCTGACATATACCAACTTTTTTACATGTTTCTCCACACACATTTTCACAATGTTACGAGTCCCTTGCACATTTACATCATGCACTTTCTGCGAAAACTCCCAATACGTCGTCACGATGCCTGCACTGTGGATAACTATGATCTCTGTACCATCCCCCACCGTAAAAAATCGGTGCAAATCATCCATATTCAGGATATCGCCCTCTATGATTTCCACACCTTCAGGTATCCTCTTGACCGCATTATCGTTGGGAAGCACAAAGGCCCGGACCTCCTTACCCTGTGCAATCAACTCCCGAACAATGCTGCTGCCCAGATTGCCTGCAGCGCCCGTAAGCAAATATTTTATCCTCATAACCCTACTCCTTCAACACTGGAGTTCCACTCTCGCGGAAAGTACCGCAATTATCTTTCCCATTACTGAACACGGTGTTGACAATCGTTCATAAATATATAATAATAACACCGTGTCTATAATTCAATAAACAGAAAATTTAGCTGTGTAAGATACTGAACACTCCCTTTTATAAGTGTCCAATATTTGTAAAGAAAATTAAACTTTTTGTAAAATCAGGGAGGAAAGATATGAAAACTGATCGCAGAGTAAAATATACAAGGATGATGCTAAAGGAAAGTCTGTTGGAATTGATGAAGGACAGACCTATCAACAAAATTACAGTTAAGGATATATGCGAGGCGGCTGATGTAAACAGGGGAACCTTCTATACGCACTACAAGGATCCCTTCGATTTGCTCGAACAAATAGAGAACGAGCTCTTTGACGACATCTTAGCATCCCTTGAAAACTCATTCAATATACAAAACATACCAAAACTATTGGCTGAAATATTTGAAGCGATTGTAAAGAACTCAGAGCTATGCAAGGTATTGTTTTCAGATTATGGTGACAAAGAATTTTTACATCGCATCATATATATTGCCCACGAAGGCAGCGTTGCACAGTGGCGTAAGCTATGTCCAAAAGCAACAAAAGAGCAGCTTGAACGACTCTATACCTTCTTTGCTAGCGGCAGTGTAGCCATCATTCAGCATTGGATACAAAACAATATGAAAGAGGACCCGCAGGAGCTGGCCCTCTTCATTGAGAAAATAAGTAATAATGTTTTGCAGTCTTTACAGTAAGCGCATTGTTATAAATCATTATCTCTGCTTATTTTTATTGATTTTATTCATCGCGTATCCAATGTAGAAAGCAAGTCCGTAGGCCAATACCATTCCAAGAATAAATTGAAGAATGTCTCCCGGTGACAACAGCCTAAAAGTCAAAATGAAGCATATTGTTGCAATGATTGCGGTTGTCAGAAACATAACAAAAGCTACCGAAGCCGCAGCAATGTCACGCTTACTTCTTTTCTCCAGACTTTCCTGATCACTGAATGACTCCGGTCTTTCTTGCGTATACTCTTTTCTCCAGATAAAAACACTTGCCATCTGCCCGACAAGCTCCCAGCCAAATTGTTCGTATGTCGTTTTATATTCCTTTTTTGGAGAAGCTTGTATATCATACACAAAACGATATTGTTTGGGCTCGCCTCGTTTGATAGTCATGCGTATAGAGCTCCATTGACCTATTCTGTCAACATGCCATCCCTGTAAAGCCAAATCTTCAAGCCATTTTTCATAATCAGCAGGAACGATATTCTTAAACGCAGAGAGCCAAATCGTCTTTTTATTTTTCATAACAATCCCTCCACATTATGATATATTTCTTTAATGCGGTGCGCTTCTTCCAGCAGAATTTGCTTGCCTATGCCGGTTATGGCATAAAATTTTCTTCTGTCAATCTCTTTGACAGGTTCGATAAGTCCATCATCTTCAAGTTTGCCTAAGCTTTGGTATATTGTGCCTGCGCCTAAAACAATCCGTCCTTTTGTTAACTCTTTAACATGTTGCATAATCCCATAGCCATGACGTTCCTCTTGAAGGGAAAGAAGAATGTAAAACATGGTTTCGCTCATAGGTATAAACCGCTTGCGTATTTTCTCAATATTCAAGTTAACACCTCCATACATCACATTAAATTACATCACACCGTGATATACTTAAATAATACATCATGATGTGATATACGTCAATAGTTTTTTTATGAAAAGGTGCTTTCAAGCCATTGAAGATTAAAGAGGTATAGGGCGTTAGAGCCCCCATCAATGTGATGCACCATCAACGCTTCTTTGAAGTTTTTCTATGTAGGTATTTCTTAGATATAGCGCGATATCAATTGAAACCATAATGAAGTTCAAAATGTAAAAATACAAGACATAGGTAATTTTATTCCCTGAAATTTTACTCGCAATACCGCATATATATCCGATTAATATAAATAAAAGGAAAATCAAGCTCTTTCCCTTCGAGGATCTGGATTTGATAGATTTGTAGATGGATATTGGCCATGAGATGCCAAAGCATATAACCATCATCGCTTCCAAGATTTCTGTCATTGTTTTAACCTCACTACATAAAATTATTTTTCTGTATTTTCCCTTTTTTTCTATAGATTTGTGGCGAATATCCTACCCGCCGCTTGAAGACTTTACTGAAATAATTCTCGTCATCATACCCCGTAGAAAGTGCAATCTCCGATAGGGTCATATTGGAGTTGCCGACGAGCTCAATGGCTTTTTCGATTCTAATAGTCGTTAAATCATTCATAATCGTTGACCCGTACTTCTCTTTATATGTCTTGGATATATATTGGGGGCTGAGAAAAAACTTTTTCGACAGAAGCAGTAAGGTGATATTATCACTGTAATACATGCTAATATACTCTCTTACTTTTTGGGCTATATCAATATGCGCCGTATGCTGATCGATGATGCTGCCGAAAAGCTGAACCAGCTTTTCACACCATAGATCCACATCGCTGATCCATGGAGAGATTAGACTAGAATGCCTTTTTGAATTCGCAATTTGCATGTTTTCATTTACAAGCTTTGCATAAAGCAAATTGGCCTCGGCTGTACATATTTGCAGCTCCCCCAGTGTCAAATACCCCCTGTCCACCAGTTTCTGCTTGTATTCAGCAAACAGCTTGTAAAGGAATTCATGATTCCCTTCCTTTATGGCCGAATAGAGCAGAAATTCCATGTCCATCAGCCTCGGAATACTGGTATTGCTTTTAATGCGCTCTCCATCTTTAAGCACATTGCAGCTCAAAGTGCTTCCAATCGCTTTTTTTGTTATCTGCGGCAACTCACCTATTTTTCCGGTTATAACTTCATCGGAGGAAAGTGTGGCCAGAGCGATTTCTTTTTTCAGCATTCTCTGAAATTGTCGGATCTTATTCAGGTATTCGGATGTTTCCCCATCACTACCCCCATAGGAAACCATTGCAATATATTGATGCCTGTCAAGAAAAAAGATTTCTTTTGCTCGATAGCTAGCCATTATATCGTTGAAAATATTTCTTACAACATAAAGGAAAGCTTCACCATCGTTCTTATACAAATCGTTAGTGACTTTTTGGGCATTTTGGGGTAAAATAGCCGATATCATCACCTGGTCACAGGATGCACCAAATTGACCGAATGAGGCAATGATTTCATTTTGCCCGCCGATTTCACCCCGAATCCATTGCAGTATGCTCTTTTCAAAAAAGACTCTCCCG